>CAYVLI010000105.1:0-4086 GCA_964452105.1 uncultured Nitrospinota bacterium | reverse complement strand
CCCTTCATTATCAGTCTTATATTTTCTACGTTCTCGATGACCGAGATGTCTTTCAGCGGGTTTCCGTCAACCACTATAACGTCGGCCAGCTTTCCCTCTTCGATGGTGCCTATGTCCTTTTCCATCATGAGGATTTCCGAGTTGACTTTTGTCGCCGAGAGGAGGCTCTCTGCGGGCGTCATGACTTCCGTCTTAAGGACCAGTTCGCGGGCCTTGTATTTCTGAAGCGGCCCCAGCAGGTCAGAGCCGGAGCCTATCTTTACGCCTGCTGTATGAGCTATCTGAAGCCCTTCGATGCTTTTCTCGCGGGCGATGTTCATCTTGTAGATGTTGAACTCCGGAACGCCGTATTCAGCCCCGTAGCTGACCATAGTTTCGTAGGTAACCATTGTGGGCACGAGGTAGGCTCCCGCTTCTTTTATTTTCAGAGCGGCCTCTTCGTCCAGCAGGTTGCCGTGTTCCACTGTTCTTATACCAGCCTCCATGCAGTTCTTGATGCTGGTCGAGGAGTAGGTGTGGGCCATGGCGTATGTCCCCGCGGCTTGTGCTTCCTGTGCGGCGGCGCGCAGCTCTTCGACCGTGTACTGTGAGGTGTCCAGTTGATCCGTAGGGGACATCCCTCCACCGGCCGCCATTATCTTTACGTGATCCGCCCCGTTTCTGAGCTGTTCCCTGGCCGCTTTGCGGATTTCGTCCGGTCCGTCGCAGATGGAGGGCATGGCGCATACTCCGTTAGGGGCGAAGGGCGGCCGTGGATCGAGGCGGCGCCTGAAATCGCCATGACCGCCGGTCTGGGATATCATGCTGTTGCAGATAAGCAATCTTGGCCCCTTGATGTAGCCCTGCTCCACGGCCAGCTTGAAACCCAGGTCGGCGAGACCCGCGTCGCGAACCGTGGTAAACCCCATCTGCAGGGTTTCCTCCAGAATCCGACCCACACGACAGGCGAATACCGCGCCTGCCTCGGTGAAGGCCCTATGGGGGTCTGCCTCGATTATGCACACGTGGACGTGTGCATCGATGAGGCCGGGCATGAGGGCTTTTCCCTTGAGGTCGAATGTCAGGCAGTTTGAAGGTAGTTTGCCGGGAGAGCCTTCACCGACTTCCCTGATCCTGTCGCCTTCTACAACCATAAAGGCGCCCTCTCTCTGTTCGCCGTCCGTGCAGTCTATCAGGCAGCAGTTTGTGAACGCATACGATCGTGCCACGGCTCCCTCCCTTCATCAGCTTTTTTTGATGTATTCAGTACACCGGAATGATACCTTGAACTCTTTAATATAGTCGTGCCGGGAAATTTGCTTTATCGTGCCATCTATATCCTTTTTCCCCTGGCAGGTCTCCGCCCACACACAGGTTGCGCAAGGAATTTCTGTCTTACCGTTTCTATCATTGCTTTCCGCGGACATTATTTGCCTTCGCAGAAGGTCGTTATCCCATATGCTGTTATGAGAACCACAAATAGCATAACGGCATAGAGGTTTTCAATGTATAAAAGCAGGGCGTCGGCTTCATTACGCGATTACAAAGTTGTATGAGATGCGCAGATTGCGTGATAATATTATCACTTGCGGGCCATATTTCATTGGATGAAATATTCCGAACGGGTGATTATTCATGACGGGGAAAGCTAAAAGACTCACCGAACTGATGGTGCTGATCCGTGGTGCAGGCGAAATGGCCAGCGGCGTTGCGCACCGGCTCGCTCGCTCCCGCTTCCGGGTGGTTATGACCGAACTGGAGAAACCGCTCGCCATAAGGCGTGAGATTTCTTTTTGCGAGGCGGTTTACAGGGGCGCAAAAGAGGTGGAAGGGATTACGGCGCGCATCGTATCTTCTATCTCAGATATAGAACCCGCCTGGAAAATGGAGGAGATACCTGTTCTCATAGATCCGTTGAACAGTGCAAAAGCTGAATTGAAGCCAGATGTTCTTGTCGATGCCGTCATGGCTAAAATCAATACCGGTACGAGCCTGGAGGACGCCCGATTGGTGATAGCCATGGGGCCGGGATTTACTGCCGGTAAGGATGCTCACGTCGTGGTGGAGACCAACCGGGGACACAATCTCGGAAGACTCATCCTTGCCGGGCAGGCCGAGCCGGATACGGGTGTTCCTGCACAGCGTATGGGATTCGCTGAACAGAGGGTGCTAAGGGCGCCAAAGTACGGAGTCTTCAGGGCGACAAAGAAGATAGGCGATGCGGTAAAGGCTGGAGAAGTTGTCTGCGCGGTCGATGATGTTGCTGTGACAGCCGCCATAGACGGTGTGTTGCGAGGGATACTCATGGACGACCTTTCAGTCGGAAAAGGTTTGAAGATAGGGGACATCGATCCTCGTGGTGATGTATCGCACTGCTTCACCATCTCGGATAAGGCGCGCGCCCTGGGTGGTGCGGTGCTTGAAGGAATATTGATGCATTTCAACTATTGAGCGCACACATGGATGGGTTTGCGCATCGTGTCAACGTTCCAGGAGGTTCATCGCTTTTATGGATCGCTCTGAGATTAAGGCCATAGTGCTGGGCGCGGGCCGTTCCAGCAGGATGGGCATAACCAAGCAGATGCTGCCCGTGGGGGGGATGACCATGCTTCAGCAGACCATATCTAACCTTCTAAATTGTCCGCTTTCAGGGATAGTGGTGGTTCTGGGTCATGAAGCGGAGAAAATCCAACCCCTCATCCAAGCATATCCTGTGGTGGTTGTTATCAACCGGGACTTCGAAAAAGGTATGAGCTCTTCTATCAGGTGCGCCATGGAGCAACTTGAACCTTCCTGCGGAAGCGTCCTCATAGCCCTGGGCGACCAGCCGTTCATTCAGGGCCGTATAGTGAACAGGCTGATAGATGAATATTTGGGAAGTGACAAGGGCATCGCCTATCCTATACATGCCGGTAAGCGGGGGCATCCTATCATCCTGGATAGAAAGTATGAGGATGAGATAAAACTGCTGGAAGGAGATATCGGGTGCAGGCAGATTCTTGAGGCCCACCCTGAAGACCACCTGGCCGTGGAAGTTGAAGATGAGAGGATTCTATGGGATATAGACAGCCCGGCTGATTACAATCTCCTCGTGAAAGGGAGCAGATGAAGTGAGCAGAACAACGCCGGCTGATAAAATGGTTCTGTCTGGAGCTCTTGGAATAGAAGAAGGGGAGGTCGTGGCCCTGGTAGGCGGCGGAGGCAAGACCAGCATCATGTTCGGGGCTGCCCTGGAGCTGATGTCTGCCGGCATTCCCGTGGTAACCACCACGACGACCAAGATAATGGAGCCCCGAAGCGGGCAGACGCCTCACCTCTATCTTTGCCAGGGCGAAAGAATACCGGTGGACTTCTGGGGGGTTCTCGAATCGCATGGGCACGTCACGCTCGCCGCAGGACGTTTGCCGGGGGGCAAACTTAAGGGAATCGACGCGGGCATCATATCATCGTTGAAGTCCGATGAAACGATTAAACTGGCCATCATAGTTGAAGCGGATGGTTCCGCCCAGCGCCCTCTGAAGGCACCGAACGAAACCGAGCCGGTTGTGCCGGAGGAGACGGGACATTTAGTGGCCGTTATCGGCGCCGATGTTTTCGGTAAACGGCTCGCCCCCCAGCATGTGTTTCGACCCGAAATCTATTCCAGGCATACGGGTCTCGCCATGGGAGCGGTGATTACACCGGCATCCATAGTGTCTTCTCTCGCGCACCCCGATGGTCTGCTGCGCGACAGGCCGCCCGGTGCGTCCGTTTCCGTATTCATCAACAAGGTGGAAGGGGTGGAATCGCTGATAAAGAGCAGGGAACTCGCCGAGCTCTTGCTGGAATGTGATATCGGGGGCTTGCAACAGGTCATAATCGGAAGCGTCAAACCCTCTCCGACCATCATAGACATCCTGCAAAAATGACCGCAGGGAGCATTTAAATTAACCCGACACTGACTGCTAACATTTCCTGGTGACAGTTTCAGGTGTGATCTTCTTCATGTCCTCAAAGACGGCGTCCCACTCCGCGGTGCTCAGGTGCGATTCGGCCATGGGGAGGAGCATGTTGTCTTCTTTGTCTATGTGGCCTCGAAGCAATTCGATGAGTGAGCGAATATTGAAC
>CAYVLI010000104.1:1286-7763 GCA_964452105.1 uncultured Nitrospinota bacterium | reverse complement strand
CAAAATATTCGTAAATCTCCCTGAGCTGCGCATAATATCCTATCTCGCCCGGCCCTGCGACGTAAACCACCGTCGGCAGAAGATAGTCGGAGAAAATCGGTCTCATGGCTGCATTAGGGCTGAAGCGCTCCGGTTCCCTTTCAGCGACAGCGCGAAGTTCCCCCTCGCTGAATCTCAAATCACCGCTGGTAAAAATTCCCCCCTGCACCCTAACGTTATCTCTCTTCCCGCTATTGATAAGAAAAAATGGGCAAAGGTCATCAGTCTTGTGAATCTGTCTTCGGTAGTCCAGGCTCTCAAGCCTATCGCCGGCGTCGTTCAGCAACTCTGTGACCAGCAGCGGTTTATCAAGCGCCTTCTGAAAAAGGGGGGCCGCCTGATCCTTAAGCGCAGGAAGAGAGGGGTCAACCAGGACCAGCCCGTATTCGCCCATAAGAGAGGTCATCAACCTCGAAAACCATTCACCTAAATTGGCCGAGCTCTTCAGCGCATCGAACAGGCACGATTCGACTTCCCCGCTGAAGCCACCCGCCGGCAGGGCGTCTATAAAACGATTGAGAAACAGACGCACATTCTCATTCAATGAGATGGAACCGACCGGTCCCCCGCCCCTGCCCATCTCCCCTGGGAGGACCATGCGAGAAGACCTGCCATCCCCATCCACTACGTACACCTGTGCTATTTCATCGAAATCATGGTCTTCCCCTGCAACCCAGAATGCCGGGACCACCGGCGTTCCACCCTCCTCGCTTAAATCGGCTGCTACCTGTACCGCGGTCAACGCTTTGTAAACGGTGTAGAGGGGGCCGGTCAGGACACCGGGCTGCTGCCCGGTCATGACCACCAGAGCGCCATTTTCCAGGCGGTTCACGTTCTCCAGAGTCGCATCAGACGCGCCCATGCTTCTGTTAAAACTCATAAGGGCGGCGGCTGTTCCACCCATATCCGGCCTGGCGATCTTTCCCGTCTCCTCGAAAAGGTCCTCCAGACTAAAGGGAGTGAAAAAGCTCAGAGCCTTCTCCTCTCCCTGCAGATAGTCCTTTACAATCGATTCGGCTGACAGAAACTCCCATACTGGAGCTTCGGCGAAAACCTCGAAATAAATCTTTCTCCCCTCCCTCAAGCCTCGGATGGCGTTAAATCGACGTATAGTTTCCTCGAGCGCGGCCCGTCGAACTCACAGAAAAATATGCCCTGCCAGGTCCCCAATCGGAGTTTATTCCCCTCCACCGGAACCGCCTGATGGCAGCCCATCAGGCTCGATTTGATATGCGCCGCGGAGTTCCCCTCGGCATGGCTGTACCCGGCCGATAACGGGACGAGTCTGTCCAGCGCATCCAGTATATCACGCACCACGGAAGAGTCTGCATTCTCGTTAATGGTCACCCCGGCCGTGGTATGAGGCACATATATGTGGCAAAGACCGTTCATGGCCGTCATTTTGTCAAGCGCTTTCTGAACCTTCGAGGTAACATCAATGAACTCTATCCTCTTCCCGGATTTAACGTCGATAACTTCCATAGCATCCTCCCCATGCTCCAATACCACCATGTCGGAGTTCATTTAAAGGAAAATCCATCCGGACGCTTCTCAGCAAAATCCTCTCCCATCTTTATCCTTTTGGAAATTGGAGGATGGCTGTAAAAGAACACCTCCACCAGGGGATGAGGGTCCACTTCGGCCAGGTTGAGCGAGGCCAGCTTGTTCATTGCGCCGATAAAAGCCGCCGGATTTCCGGTAACCTCCAGCGCATATCTGTCCGAAGTCCTTTCCAGTCTTCGAGAGTAAAAGTTGGCAAGCGGGAGCAACGCCAGGGATATTATCGCAAGGCAAAGGGCCAGCAGGGGGAGACCGGCCACGTCTTCGATGCCGGTCAACCCGAAGCGCCCTACCCCGCCCGAGAGCGCCTTATGAGCTATAAAAAGGGCCACCAGAGTAAAACAGGATTGGAGCAGGATGAGCCTGGGAATATGCCTGAATATGTGGTGCCCCAGCTCATGCGCCACCACCGTCTCTATTTCTTCCCTCCCAAAACCATCCAGGAGCGTATCGGCAAGTATCATCCTCCTGGTATTCCCCATACCCGCCAGGGCAGCGTTCGCCGCACGGGTTTTCCTCCCCAGGTTCATCTTGAACACACCCCTGATACTGGTATGTGATTTTTCCGCCAGGGCGGCTATGCTGTTTTGCAGGTCTTCGTCTTCCAGCGGTTCGAACCTGAAAAAAATCGGAAAAAGCAGCACTGGCGCAAGGTTCGCCATCAAAATAAATATCCCTATGAAAGCCGCCGCCGCTAAAATCCACCAGCCCTGAGGAAAGTCTCTCATCAACCAGTAAATTAGCTCTACCGCGCCGAGACCCAGCCCCATGCTCAGAGCGTAGCTTTTCAGTTCATCGAGATAGAAGGAGGGAAGATTTTCCCGGGACAGGCCGTATCTGTGCTCAAGTTTATAGCCACTGTAGAAACTTATGGGCAGGGAAAGGATTTCCACTGCCGTCATCAGCAGCACAAAATAGAGACAGACAAGCAGCCAGGAGTTGGAGGTTGCCCGCTCCAGGTATTCCCGGAGCCACACGGAAGCCCCGGTAAAGAGCAGAATCAGCAGTAATGCCCCGCTCGTACACAGGTTTATTATCCTGGCTCTTCTCTTGAGCCTGTTATATACCCTGGCCTCATCCCCATCAAGCTCATCGCCTTCTTCGACTACTTTTCTTTCCTCGATAAAGGCGACGCCTGGATGCATGTATTTACAGGCCGCAAAACATTTATTCCGAAAATTTTTTCCTTTTACACGTTCCTTCAACTGAAAAGTCTCCGCAGCGATAGCTTAAAATATGACCGCATTAGATACGGCGTAATCCCGGCTGTGAGAGATGGCCACCAGAGCGGAGGCAGCCCCCAGTTCATCCATTATCTCCCGTGCCCTGCCGTACAGGGTTAGTTGAGGTTTACCCGATGGTGCGTTGGTGATCTCGATGTCCTTCCATCTGACACCCTTCCTCCAGCCGGTACCCAGAGCCTTCATGACGGCTTCCTTGGCCGCAAACCTGCCTGCGAAAGAACGCACGTAATCCTTCTTCGATCTGCAGTAATCTATTTCCTTGACCGTATAAATACGGTCCAAAAAACGGTCGCCCCTTCTTTCTATAACGCCTTCCACCCTATCGACCTCTATGATATCAACGCCTATCCCCTTCAACATCCGCACTCCCCCTCCATAAAAATCCGATTAATAAGCTCATTCCCATAAATATAGTCACACCCCATCAGCCTGCAATGGTCTCCTCAATGTTTAATGTCCGAAGCATTTTTATGTTGAACTTCCAGCCTGTGCTATTATAATTCATAGTAAACAATGGTAGAATTTGTGAAGTTTAAGTATATTATAGGGGGTTCAGTCCAGGGAATTCCAAGTGTTACTTCACGCTGGCTGAACTTAATAGCTATCGCAAATCTGTTGAAGTGTGTAGAGATCAGCCTCCCGCAGCGGGCCAAAAAGAAATAAGATTGACATCTCTTTTAACTTTGGTATATTAAATAGCAAGATTAGCCCTATTAGCCCTCTCTAGCAAGCAGCAAGCGAGTATCAACCGAAAGGAAAACCCTCTTTACGCTTTCCGTATGCATACGCCCAACGTAGAGTGGCATCGTTGATATCCATCGCCCCTTCGTTCTTTAGAAGCTCGGGGAAGGGGAATATTAGAGAGCCTGATTGGCCACTGGGGGAAACGATAACACAATCCGAATCGGTCTGCCGTCCGGAGAACCCGAATCAGTTTCTGCTAAACTATCCAGAGAGCTCATCCGATAGACACAGCCAAACATGGCATCCGTAACGATAATGCCCATGATAGGGCGTCTGATGAACAAGATACATAGAACAAGGGGGAAACAATCAGCAATAATCAATTCATTTTAATGTAAAACAAGATTGAAGCCGAAAACATATATACACAATTCTGCACGTAAAAAGAAAAACAGGAAGGTACCTATGAGTGAAGCAACTGCGGAAATGATGAATCTTGCCGAGCTTAAAGAAAAAACCATATCCGAGCTCAGCAACGTAGCCAAGATGATGAGCGTATCCGGTTTCAGCGGATTGAAGAAACAAGAGCTCATCTTTAAAATACTCGAAACGCAAGCCGAAAAAAGCGGGCTTATTTTCGGAGAGGGGGTGCTGGAAATCCTGCCGGACGGGTTCGGCTTTCTCAGGGCTCCGACATCCAACTACCTGCCGGGGCCGGATGACATATATGTATCGCCCTCACAGATAAGACGCTTCGATCTGCGCACCGGCGATACCGTGTCCGGGCAGATACGCCCGCCCAAGGAGAGTGAGCGGTACTTCGCCCTCCTTAAAGTCGAAGCCATTAACTTCGATAATCCAGAACTGGCCAAGGAAAAGATTCTCTTCGATAACCTGACGCCCCTCTTCCCGGATGAGCGAATCATACTCCAAACCAAGAACGGAAACCTCTCCACCCGGGTCATGGATTTGATTACTCCCATAGGCAAAGGTCAGCGCGGGCTAATCGTGGCTCCGCCCAGGACGGGAAAAACCATGATGCTTCAAGCCATCGCCAACAGTATCACTGAGAATCATCCGGAAATAACGCTTATCGTATTATTAATAGATGAACGCCCGGAAGAAGTCACCGACATGATGCGCTCGGTGAAAGCTGAGGTGATTAGTTCTACTTTCGACGAGCCTCCCCAGCGCCACGCCCAGGTAACCGACATGGTTCTGGAAAAATCAAAACGCCTCGTCGAATATGGTAAGGACGTGGTCTTGCTTCTGGACAGCATAACCAGGCTGGCCAGGGCTCACAACACTATCGTACCTCCAAGCGGAAAGGTGCTCTCGGGCGGTATAGACTCCAATGCCTTACAGAGGCCCAAGCGCTTCTTCGGTGCGGCGCGAAACATAGAGGAAGGAGGAAGCCTCACCATAATCGCCACCGCTCTCGTAGATACCGGAAGCCGCATGGACGACATAATCTTCGAAGAATTTAAAGGCACGGGAAACCTGGAGATACATCTGGACAGGAAGCTGGCAGACAAGAGGGTCTTCCCCACAATAGACATACATCGTTCCGGGACCAGGAAAGAAGAACTGTTGCTCTCGGAGAAGGAACTGAGCCGGGTCTGGCTCCTGCGGAAAGTGCTGCATACCCTGGGAGTGGTCGATTCCATGGAACTGTTGATAGACAAGATATCGCAGACCAAAACCAATACCCAGTTCCTGGATTCTCTGAACAACCTTTAGTCAGTCAATACAGCAGGTATCTGAAGCTCAATGCACGTCAAAGTGGGGAATGGGGATTCCTTCCTTCGCAGTTCAAAAGATGCGTATCCTTTCTTTTTCTCTTTAATATCACACTGGTAAGGTCTATACTATATTCAGAACTGCATGCGCTTTCGATGCAGGCAGGGGTAGTCCGGAGGAAGACACCTCTGGCTGCCATTTTTTTGTCCTTATGGTAACATAAGACTATATTTGTTTGATGCAGGCGCCCGTTTTAGCGAAACTTGAGGAGTAAGACCAGATGAAAAAAGATATTCACCCGGAATACGTGGACACCACTATCACCTGTGCATGCGGGGAAGTGATCCACACACGATCCACCAAAAAGAACATGCGAATCGAAATATGTTCCAAATGCCACCCCTTCTTCACCGGCAAACAGAAGCTGATAGACTCCGCGGGCAGGGTGGAGAGGTTCCGCCGGAAATACGGGAAGAAAAAGGAGGCTTAAGGCTATCACGGGGAAAACGCCATTACCGAAATTAAAAGATGACCCCAACATTCACCTGAAATATCTGAAAGCAAGCCGGCCTGCTCCCATGAGAACGATTATCCGACTAAAGAATATCGTAAAATGTAAATCCATGCCATGAGCGGTAGCGAAGAAAAGAAGGAATGGCCTCTCTACTTCAGGGACTGCCTCTCGACAGGCGACCCGCAGAGTAACGTGGGTATCTGTACTCTCTGGACCAAACAGCAGAAAGTGCGGGCGCATATAGACGGCGACAGCTATGCCGTAATCGGGAACCTCTACTCATCAGACGGGATTAACTACCTGCTCAGAAACCTGCTGGCTAACCCTCGCATAAGGCACATCCTGCTCTGCGGGATGGACGTCACCGGCAGCGGTGAGGCGCTCATACGCCTCTTCGGCAAAGGGGTAGGCGAAGACAGGAGGATAAAAGGGACGGAAGCCTTGATGGATGACAACCTGGACGCATCCGCCGTGGAGCTGGTCAGAGAGGGAGTAACACTCATAGACATGCGGGGGCCTGTTAAAAAAGAGGAGCTTAAAGCAGCCCTCGATAAGCTCGACAGGGACCTCCCTCCCTTTCACGAGAGACCCTTGTATTTCCCGGAACCTGAGCCGCACGTCGAGGTTTACCCGGACCACGACAACGTAAGAGTGATAAGGGCCGGGCTGGTGGCGGAAGCCTGGGTCAGGATAATC
>CAYVLI010000104.1:0-1186 GCA_964452105.1 uncultured Nitrospinota bacterium | reverse complement strand
CATATTTATGAAGACTGCTGGTCCAAGGCCGGCGAAATAATCAAAGAAAGGCTGAGAGAGTTCAAAGCGGCAAAATATTTAAAGCGCGACGCCCGGGGCAACTTCGCCATCAGGCTTGAGGACGGCCTTATCCGCGTTCATCACTATTCGCCCCAGGGGAACCTGTTAAACACCTTCGAAGGCAAGAGCGCCGACAAGCTGCTGAAAGCCATAGAGCCCTACGTCTCGCTCACCGGAAATGCCCTCTATTTAGGCAAAGAATTTGCCAGGGCCGAAGCGGCGCTCAAATTGAACCTGGAATACTGTCAGGACAAGGATTTCCCTGCCTGATATCCTAACGCGCAACACCATGAATAGATGGAGACGCAGTTAAAGTGCTGGAAAAACTTCGACAGATAGAAGAGCGATATGAAAAGCTCAATCAATTGATGAGCGATGCCAATACGCTCTCTAAGCCCGATAAATACAAGAAGCTCGCCAAGGAGCACGCCGATCTCTCGGAAGCGGTCACTCTCTACCGTCGCTACAAAAAGCTCCTGAAAGAGATAGAAGATTCCCGGGAACTCATGCACTGCGGCGACCGCGAAATGGAAGCGCTGGCAAAAGAAGAGTTGGACCAGCTCGGAGAACAAGAAGAAAAAATAGATAAAGAACTCCGCCTGCTTCTCCTGCCCAAGGACAATTTGGGCGATAAAAACGCCATCCTGGAAATTCGAGCAGGCACCGGAGGCGAAGAGGCCTGTCTTTTCGCCGCAGACCTGTTCAGGATGTACACCAAATACGCAGAGAACCAGGGCTGGCGCACCGAACTGCTGAGCCAGAACCTCACCGGACTGGGAGGTATAAAAGAGGTCATAGTGCTCATAGAGGGGAAAGGAGCTTACAGCAGACTGAAGTATGAAAGCGGGACACACCGCGTGCAGCGGGTGCCGGCCACCGAAACTTCGGGAAGGATACATACCTCCGCCGTCACCGTGGCCATCCTCCCGGAGGCAGAGGAAGTAGATGTGGGAATAAAGCCGGAAGACCTGAGGATAGACGTGTTCAGATCTACCGGACCCGGCGGGCAGAGTGTGAACACCACCGACTCGGCGGTCCGGATAACCCATCTGCCCACAGGATTGGTGGTCTCCTGCCAGGACGAAAAATCTCAGCACAAGAACAAGGCCAAGGCGCTCAAGGTGTT
>CAYVLI010000103.1:3100-7831 GCA_964452105.1 uncultured Nitrospinota bacterium | reverse complement strand
TGGGTGGCATTGTGCATCGTGGCCGGTCTGCTCATAGGGAGAGCTTATCCCGGGATGGCTCGTTCGTTGGACAGGATGGCCATAGCACAGGTATCCATACCCATAGCCGTAGCCCTGTTCTTCATGATCTACCCCATAATGGTCAAGATAGACTTCGCCGAGGTGGTGAAGGCGGGGAAAACGCCGAAGCCGGTGCTCCTCACTCTCTTCATTAACTGGGGCATAAAACCGTTCAGCATGTATTTCATTGCCACCCTTTTCCTGGGTTATCTGTTCAAAGGTTTCATTCCAGGAACGGAGGTGCTCAGGGACGGAACCACGGTGGAGCTTTACCGCTCATACATCTCGGGAGCCATCCTCCTGGGGATCGCCCCCTGCACCGCCATGGTGCTGGTATGGAGTTTCCTGGCCAGAGGGAACGATGGTCTAACCCTGATAATGGTGGCCATCAATTCCCTGACCATGCTTCTCCTGTATGCCCCTCTCGGCGGGTTCCTCTTGAAGATGAACCGTATGCCCATCCCCTGGTTGACCATCGTACTTGCAGTGCTCATCTACGTCGGCCTCCCGCTGGTGGCCGGATATTTCACCAGGAAGAGGATACTTAGAGTGAAAGGCCTCGAATGGTTCCAGACGAACTTCCTTCACAGGCTCACTCCCGTCTCTATAATTGCTCTGCTGGCCACGCTGGTATTGCTCTTTTCATTGAAAGGAGATGTCATAATCGCATATCCCCAAACGGTCGGGTTGATTGCAATACCCCTTTTTATACAAACATCCCTCATATTCATCCTGGGTTATGGTATAGCAAGAGTCCTCAATCTCAGTTACGAAGATGCTGCACCCAGCGCCATGATAGGAGCGTCAAATCATTTCGAGGTTGCCATTGCCACGGCTACTATACTCTTCGGGCTGGGTTCAGGGGCGGCGCTGGCCACAGTGGTGGGCGTCTTAATCGAGGTTCCTGCCATGCTGCTGCTGGTAAAAATATGTCGCTCTTCAAAGAGCTGGTTCCCTTTAAAGGGAGATAACCTCCAATATGGTGAAGAGAGGGCAACCGGCCCTCAACCATCTTGAAAGATACGCCATTGAACGAGAATGGAATAAAGAAAAAAGTCCTGTTCGTTTGCACGCATAACTCTGCTCGATCCCAGATGGCAGAGGGACTGCTGAAGACGTTTTACGGTGATAGATATGAGCCATTCAGTGCAGGAACTAAGCCTTCGCATGTAAGCCCCTACGCCATCATGGTGATGCAGGAAATAGGCATCGATATTTCCAGTCACTCCTCCAAGAGTTTGGATGATGTGGCAAATATTGAGTTCGATTATGTGGTTACGGTCTGTGACAGCGCAAAAGAGGAATGCCCATTCTTTCCGGGGAACTGCGAACACTTTCATCAGAGTTTCGAAGATCCGTCTGCTTTTATGGGAATGGAAGAAGAAAAGTCAGCCGTTTTCAGAAAAATCAGGAACGAGATAAAGGACTGGCTCAATTTTAAATTCGGATGATCTGAAAAAGTACGTCCCCACTCTAATCGATTACCCAGATAAGCTTTAACTGGAATTGTCAGTTGGTATAGTTCAAGGTGGTGGGGTGAAAAAGCAATTCCCCGCCCTTCTCGTATGTGGCTATTATCTTCTGGCCCTCCTGCGAGGTGACCCAGGCTATCAGGGCCATGGCCTTCATGTAGTTAACGTGTGGATGAAGAGCGGGGTTAACAGCGATAATGCTGTAGGGGTTGTTTAGCAGCGGGTCGCCTGCATTCAATATTTTAAGGCTTATCTTATCTCTAAAGGCTATGTACGTCCCCCGGTCTGATAAAGTATAGGCGCCTTTCTGGTCGCTTATTACAAGCACCTGCCCCATGGGTAAACCGGTTTCCAGGTACCATTTACCTGAAGGTGATATTCCTGCCTTTTTCCAGATGGTCTTCTCTTTCTTGTGGGTTCCCGATTCATCACCCCTGGAGACGAAAGTGGATTTGTTCCTGGCGATCAAGGCGAAAGCTCCTACAGCGTTGTTAACACCCTTTATCCTGGCAGGGTCGCTCTCGGGTCCTAATATCACGAAGTCGTTATACATGAACCCGCGTCTGTTGACGCCGAACCCTGAGACGACGAACTTTTTCTCGGCCGCGGGAGCATGGACCATCACCACGTCAACGTCGCCGCTCTGCCCTAACTTGAGCGCTTTGCCCGTGCCCACTGCGATGACGTCCACCTTAATGTTCAGCAGCTTCTCGAAGGGAGGCAGCAGCACATCGAGGAGACCTGAGTTATCCGTGCTGGTAGTTGTAGCCAGCTTCAGACGCTCTTCTGCGAAGAGGGGTGAAGATGAGAAGGTGGTGATAAGTATCATTCCTACAAACAGCCACTTGAGTAATTTCAAGGATATTTCCCTTCAAAAAAGTGTGTCCGGCAGCTACAATAAACTCAGTCTTCTTCTGCGATCCCTTCAGTGGAGTCAACGGCAGGCCAGCCTTTGAAAATGTAGCGCTCCAGCAGCCTGTTATAGGTTGTCCAGTTCGATTCTGGATGGCGGTCATCGGCGATTATCTTCCTGAAGGCGTTGACCTTGGCATCCAGGTCGTCGGCGTAATGCAGTATAAGCGCCTCAAGCGTCTTGGGGCGCTTGACCGCCCCCATTTCCAGAAGGCCATGATGGCTTATAATGGCGTGCTCGATGAGTGTCAGCAGCTCAGAGGGGAACTCTTCGAGCTGCCCGGCTTTCTCTTTCACCATGCCCACTCCGAGCATAGTGTGTCCGATAAGTCTGCCTTCATCGGTGTAATCGAATCTGGGAAAGATGGTCAACTCCTGCACCTTGCCCATGTCATGAAACATTGCAACCGTCAGGAGAAGGTCCCTGTCAACCCCTTGATAGAAATCGGCGAAATGGGAGCAGAGCCCGATTACTGAAAGCGTGTGTTCCAGCAGCCCGCCTAAATAGACATGATGAACGCCCCTGGCGGCAGGGGCCTTCGAAAAAGTGGACATGAATTCCTCGTCGGAGAGGAACGCATCGAGCAGATTCAGCAGGTTAGAATTAACCACCGACTCCAGCAAGGAGCGCAGTTCTTCCTGCATCTCTTCTATGGGCCTCTCGCAGGCGGGCAGGAAGTCTTCCACAGCTATCTCCTCTTCCTCGCTCCTGCGAATGCGCTTGATGTTCAGTTGTAATTCCTTTCGATAGCTCTCGGCTAAAGCGTCCACTTTGACGAAATCATCCCGCTGGAAGGTTGAATAGAGTTGCTGAACGTCATCCCAGATTTTGCCGTCGATGGCGCCGGTCTTGTCCTGCAGGGTGAGGGAAACATAAGGGTTCCCCGTCCTGGTGGTGAGGAGTTCTCTGGATGTCACCAGGAAGTGTTCGAGGACATGGTCGCCTTCGTTTATCTGGTTAGCGAAAGTATTTTTCATCGTTCTTCCCTCATACCGGCTCTGCGCTTGAGGCGGTTTCTTCGGTGCTCCAGCATGGCAGCCATGCTGTCCGCCGCCCCCCAATATTGACCGTCTGAAGAACAGACTTTCTCCAGGGCCTCCTCTACCAGGCGGAGCGCCCTGTCGAAGTCGCCAGCCCTGTGCTCGTAATACTTGGCCAGTTCCTGATAAGGGAAGATGTCTTCAGGGTTCTCGGCCTTCATCCGTTCCCAGAGGTTCAAAGCTTCCGCCCATCGCCCCCGCCTCTTGTGGATCAAGGAAAGGCGCGCCATGGTCAGGAGGCGATGGTTCCAGGGCATTTCGAGATCAAGCGCTTTTTCGTAGCAGTAACGCCCCTCCTCCTCCATGCCTGCATCCTCCCACAAGCTGCCCAGGGCGAACATCTCTCCGCCGTCTTTCGGCTCAACAGCAAGAGGCTCTGCGGTCATACTGCGTATCGCGCCGCACAGTGTTGCGAGAGAGATTATGTCAAACAGGTTGTGGTGAAAAACGCGGGCTATTTCTCCGCGGTCCCTTCCCCTGAGGTAATTGAAGAATACTTCCGGGATTTGTTCGCCCGGTATATCGTCCCCCCTCTGCACTCCCAGCATCTCTCGCTCCACGGTGGCCAGCCGGCAATCGGCCAGGCGATGCTTCCATAGCCGCCTGGCCGTGTAAAGCAGGTCGAAATGCGGCATGCAGCCGATATCCATACCCATCCGGGACATGACGAAGCGATTTTCGAGGAGAGGAACGTCATAGCTTTTGCCGTTGAAGGATACCAGGTAATCGCCGTCTTTAAGCGTATTGCTGAGCAAGTATAGCTGGGCGCTTTCTTCGCTAAAATCGCGCATGAAGAATTGCCTGACGACAAACCGCCCTCCCCGCAGCGTCCCCAACCCGATAAGAAAGGCATAGGTGCCAGCTCCCATGGCCAGTCCGGTGGTTTCCGTGTCTATGAACATTGCCCTCTCGGGAGTGAAGCTCCTCAACCGCTCATCACCTCCCTGTACCGGAAACCTGCCCTCATTGTGCCTGAAGGTCTCCTGCAATTGGCAGCGGCCATGCTGGTACGAAAGAGGAAATTTTTGTTCCACGACCAGGCAACAGCCGTGAGGCGTTTGATGGACTTCCCCCTGCAGCATTCCCTCCAGGGATGCTGACTCAGGGAAGTTTCCCCGCGGAGGAGAAGGGAGTACGGGTTTTTTACCTTCCAGCAGTTCGAGGCGTCTGCGCAAATCCGAGATTTTCGCCGCTCTGTCTTTGCCCTTGTCAAGCATAAGAATTTCAAGAACTTTTGTTGGTGCGG
>CAYVLI010000103.1:0-3000 GCA_964452105.1 uncultured Nitrospinota bacterium | reverse complement strand
GCTCTGTCTTTGCCCTTGTCAAGCATAAGAATTTCAAGAACTTTTGTTGGTGCGGTATCGAAGCGTTACTCTGTGATAAAAGGTGATTTCGTTATTCCAACAGGGCGGATTCTACTTTTCCACTGAATACATATTCCGCAGGGC
This sequence comes from uncultured Nitrospinota bacterium, assembly GCA_964452105.1. Classification (GTDB taxonomy): domain Bacteria; phylum JAUXIQ01; class JAUXIQ01; order JAUXIQ01; family JAUXIQ01; genus CAYVLI01. Next base: position 2,856 of record CAYVLI010000103.1, on the reverse strand, counting down.
CGGTCATGAAGACGTGGTTGCTGTTTTCATCCCACTCGATCTCCAGGTCGCCCCCGGGAGGGGTTACCGTTACCTTTCGCTCCACGAGGCCGTTGACCATGGAAGCAACCGCCGCAGCGCAGGAGCCTGTGCCGCTGGCCAGGGTGATACCCGCTCCCCGTTCCCATATCCGCATCTGCACATGGTTGCGGTTTATAATCTGTACGAACTCGGCGTTCACCCTGTTGGGGAAGGCAGCATGATTTTCTATGAGCGGGCCGTATTTTTCCAGGTCGAAATTATCGACGTCGTCTGTGAAAGAGACGCAGTGAGGGTTGCCCATGCTGAGGGCGGTGATGATAAAGGCGCTATCCCCCGCTTCCAATTCCTCTCCGACCACCCTCTCAGCCTCGGGCCCCAGCATGGGAATATCAGACCGTCTGAGGACGGGCTCTCCCATATCCACCCGAATTCTACCGTCTTCCTGAACCTGTAGTTCTTTGCGGCCGGCCAGCGTTTCGACACCGAAGGAGCGGTTTTTCACCAGCCCCTTATCGATGGCGTAGTGCGCGAGGCATCGGATGCCGTTGCCACACATCTCCGCCTCCGAGCCGTCGGAATTGTAAAATAACCACTTGAGTTCGCAGTCCTCCCTCTCTGGAGGGACGATTATGATTAGCCCGTCGGCGCCGATACCGAAATGACGGTCGCAGATTTTCTCTGTTGCGCGCTCGACTCTCAGGCTGTCGGGCCAGTGCTTCCCTTCCACCAGAATAAAGTCGTTCCCCAGCCCATGCATCTTTGTAAAAGGTATGTCTGTGGTCATTTACGTAACCTTTGAAAACCTTTGGAAAGAAGGTTAAACAGGAACCCTTCCTAAAAGTGTTACCAGTGGGTTTACTAAATGATCGCTCTCAGCAGGCGGCTTGCCGCCTCCTTGCTCCCGGGCCCCACATCCCCTATTGGTCCGACACAGGATGGGCAGCCGTGCTCGCACCCGCACCTCTCTATTAACTCAAGAGCCTTGGTGAACAACAACTTGTGCGCTTCAAATAGTTCCTGACTAAAACCAACTCCGCCCGGGTGATTATCGTACAAGAAGATAGTAGGTTGAAGGAGCGCCGCAGGCTGCGGGGCGCTTTCTCCCGTGCCCAGGTCCAGGCTGTGTATCTTTCTCCCCTGGCTATCCCTTCGTGCGAAGCCTACCAGAGCAGTCGTCGAGCGGTCGCCTATACAGCGTTCGATATCTTTTATATCACACATGAGCAGAAAAGTCGCTATATGATGCAACAAATAGGATATGCCCAGCAGCCCGTCAAGCAGCTCCTCCCTGCCCATGTCCAGGGCATCGAGGATTTCGTTGCCAATCGTAAACCAGCAGGCGGTGGTGTGCATCTCCTGTTGAGGAAGGTTTATCTCACCGTATCCAAGGTTCTCCAGAGTGTAAAATTTTATCTTCTTGTAACCGGCGACCCTGTTTACAACGTTTACTTCCCCATGTTCTCTTTGCAGCTTCTCATCTTTGCTGCCTTCGAAGACGTCGAGCACCCGCACCCCCGAATAGGAGAGCGCTTCAGTATAATAATCGCACGACACCTGGGAAACATAAGCCTTCTGTTCTTCATAATCGAGCCGGTCGACGTGGTACTGCTGTCCCTGGGCCATGAAGATGGCGTTCTGGTGAATGGTGGAGGGGGCGCTTGCGCGGTCAACTTCTGCGATAGCCTGGTTGGAGCCGGTTTCCGGCTTGGTATCAATCACCACGAAATTATCCGGGTCGATGCTCCGCAGGGAAACGTTCTCCGCCGGGTAGTGCTCGCTGGTCCAGTGCCATTTCCCCCCCTGGAAGCGCACCACTCCCTTTTCCTGAAGGAAGCTCAGTATTTCGTGCAGTTCCTCCTCTCCCCCGAAGCTATCCCCTTCATCGAATGGGAGCTCAAAGGCCGCGCACTTTATGTGGCTGAGCAGAATCATCAGGTTATCAGGGTTGATCAGCCCTTTCTCCGGTGAACGGTCGAAGAAGTAGTCGGTATTATTGACGATGAACTGATCGAGAGGATTGCTTCGACCCACAAGCACCGCCGCCGAAACTTCGCTGCGCCGCCCGGCCCGGCCCGCTTGCTGCCAGGTGCTTGCTATGCTGCCTGGATAGCCGGTAATAATCGAGCAATCCAGATGTCCGATGTCTATTCCGAGCTCCAGGGCGTTGGTGCTCACCACTCCCCTGACCACTCCCCGCCGCAGTCCGTCCTCTATCTCGCGCCTCTCGAGAGGGAGATACCCTCCTCGATACCCCTTTATTACCTTTTCGGCCTCCAGTCCCAGGCCCGAGCCGTCGCGCAGGTATTTCAGCAGCACTTCCACGTTCAGCCTGCTTGTGGCAAAGACAATGGTTTTCACTCCGGCCTTCAGAAACGTAAGCGCTATCTTTCTGGATTCAGAAATATAGTTGGCCCGAATACCCAGCTCCCTGTTGACCACCGGCGGGTTGTAGAAAAGCAGATATTTCTCGCCGGATGGCGCCCCGTTCTCGTCCACCAGTTCGACCTCTTGCTCGATAAGGCTGGAGGCCAGCTCGCCGGGGTTGGCGATGGTAGCTGAGCAGCAGATGAACCTCGGGGATGCTCCGTGGAACCTGCAGATCCTCTTCAGGCGCCTGATAAGGTTCGCCATGTGGCTGCCGAAGACACCCCGATAGCTGTGTATCTCGTCTATGACCACGTAGTTGAGGTTCCGAAAAAACTTCGCCCAGCGTGTGTGATGCGGCAAAATGCCTGTGTGAAGCATATCCGGATTGGTGGCCACGATATTGGCGCGGCTTCTGATGGCTTTACGCGCGTCCTGGGGCGTATCCCCGTCGTAAATGCCGCTTTTGAT
>CAYVLI010000102.1:3729-7958 GCA_964452105.1 uncultured Nitrospinota bacterium | reverse complement strand
ATCAAGTCTATAATCAAAGAGGCGGTCCATGAAAAATCTTCGCCGCCGTGGCCGGCGCCGGTCAGAGGGTCGTAATATTCTCTGAATCCGCTCTCCTCCACCAGCTCCAGAAGCGCGCACCTTATTTCTTCACACTTTTGCGGCAGTCCGTATTCCCTCAACCCCCTTAAGATAAACCAGTTCATGTTCATCCAAACGGGCCCGCGCCAATAGGTTATCGCTTTGAAGTCAGGCTCCTCGACGCCGCTGCTTGGGACTACGGGGTATTTGCAGTTACAATCTCCGCAGAAGTTGGCGTGGTTCAACCATGCCACGAGGCGCTCCGAGTCTTCCTGAGCCAGAATCCCTGTGCTGAGGGGGAGCAGGGAGGAGACGGTCCTTTTCCGAATCGGCTTCCCGGCGCGCATGTCGTAGCTGTAAAAGAGACCGTCTTCCTCATCCCACAGGTACTGCAGGAATCCCCTGCGCATCCTCTCCAGCCAGCCCTCAATTTCATCGGTCTCTCTGTTTAGCGCCCCGGCTATTTCGATGAGGCTGAGGTTGGAAAGGTAGAGGACGGTGTTCGTGCAGAGGTCCTTGACCAGGAAGGGCATCTCCGGGTAAGCGGCGGTGTCGTCATAGTTGACTGATTTGAGTATCTCGACGAGATAGATGTACCTGTCGTAATCCTCGTCGCTGGGTCGTTCCTCGCTGCTTCCTACCTTATCGATGTCCACCCTCTTGTATGGGGGCAGGTTCGCTGGCGCGACCCTGCGCAGCGGTTCGTCCCAGCAGGGGGAGTTGTCCTGGCCGCTCTCCCAGGGATGGTAAATTGAAACCACGCCGCAGTTTTCGGGGTCTCTCTTCTCGAAGAGGTAGCGATGTAAATGCATCAGGCGGGGGAACATTTCTCCGAGGAAGGAGAGAGATCTGTTTTTGTCCTCTGCGTTGCGATGTATGGTCCAGGAGGCCAGGGCATGGATGGGCGGCTGAGTCAGCCCGGAGGTGAGAAGGCCGCCGGGGGTATGGTCGCAGAGGCTGCTGCAGTCCCAGTAGGAGGCGTCCGGGAAGTAGGTTTTTACTCCTGGATTGAAGATGATGTGGGGAAGGAAGCCGTTAGCCCATTGCGCCTCGAAGAGATGGAGGAGTTCCATCTGGGCTTTTTCCTGGTCATAGTGGGAGAGGCCGATGGCGGTGAACCCTGAATCCCAGTTCCACTGGTGCGGATAGAGGCCCCTGGCGGGGATGGTATAGTCGCCCGCCCAATTTCGCTGTAGTACTTTTTTGGCTTTTGTCAGCAGCTTTTTTGTCTTCACTTTTCAACCCAGGAACCCCGGCGCTATGATAATCAAGGCAATCTTCCGCTTCGTCTTTAACAAGATAAATGTTGGCTATCTACATGCGGAATTTATGTAATATGCTTCACAATCCCTTTTTCTTCTTGACGTATTCCATGAGGCCCCCCGCGGCTATCAGCTCGCGCATAAACTCAGGGAAAGGAACCGAGGGATATTCTTCGCCCGTGGTAAGGTTTTTTACCACCCCGCCTTTTGTATCGATGGAAATTACGTCTCTTTCGCTGATTTTATCCACACCCTCGGGGCACTCGATTATGGGGAGGCCGGTGTTGATGGCGTTGCGGTAGAAGATGCGTGCGAAGCTCCTGGCTATGACGCAGGAAATGCCAGAGGCCTTTATGGCCACGGGAGCGTGCTCGCGCGAGGAGCCGCAGCCGAAGTTTTTCCCGGCCACTATAACATCGCCCCGGGATATCTTGCCCAGGAACTCCGGGTCGATGTCCTCCATGCAGTGTTCGCCGAGTTCTTGCGGGTCAGATGTATTCAGGTATCGGGCCGGGATGATGACGTCCGTGTCCACATCGTTTCCGTATTTCCAGGCTTTCCCTTCGAAGTCCATGAGCTTTCACTCCGTATTCATGTTGTTTATTCGCAGATTACGCTGATTTTTTGGATCGTTTACAGGTTGTCGGGGTGACAGATAACTCCCGCCACGGCCGAGGCCGCGGCTACGGCGGCATTGGAGAGATAGACCTCGCTATCGGGGTGTCCCATCCTGCCGCGGAAGTTCCTGTTGGTTGTGGCTATGGCCCGTTCCCCTTCGGCCAGTACGCCCATGTGGCCGCCCAGGCAGGGCCCGCAGGTAGGAGTGCTGATGGCTGCGTTGGCATCCAGGAAAATGCCGAACAGCCCTTCCTCCATGGCCTGCCGGTAAATCTGCTGGGTGGCGGGTATGACTACGAGGCGCACGGACGGATTGGCTTTCCTTCCCTTGAGAACTTTTGCGGCGTCTCGCAGGTCTTCCATCCTGCCGTTGGTGCAGGAGCCGATGACCGCCTGGTCTATCTTGATGTTATCCACCTTGCTGACTGGCACTGCGTTCTCGGGCAGATGCGGAAGGGCCACCTGCGGCTCTATCCGAGAGGCGTCGAAGCTGTAATTTTTGGAGTAGGTGGCGTCCGGATCGCTTCCATAGACTACCGGTTCCTTGCCGCTGCGGCCCTTGATATATTCGAGGGTGGTTTCATCCGGCGCTACGATGCCGTTCTTCCCTCCCGCCTCTACGGCCATGTTGGCCAGAGATAAACGGCTGTCCATGGAAAGTCCTGAGATGGCGTCGCCGCAGAATTCCATGGCGCAGTAAAGGGCGCCGTCCACGCTTATCCGCCCGATGGTGTAGAGGATGAGGTCCTTGCCTGAAACCCACTCCTGGAGCTTTCCCGCATATTCGAACCTGATGCTCTCGGGCACCTTGAGCCATGTTTCTCCCATTATCATCGCCGCACCCAGGTCGGTGCTTCCCATGCCGGTGGCGAAGGCTCCCAGAGCGCCGTAGGTGCAGGTGTGCGAATCGGCTCCGATCACCAATTCTCCGGGGACCACCAGGCCCTGCTCCGGCAGGAGGGCGTGCTCGATCCCCATACAGCCGACGTCGTAGCAGTAGCGTATGTTCTGCTCCGCAGCAAAATCGCGGATATACTTGCACTGTTCGGCCGACTTGATGTCTTTGTTGGGGGTGAAATGGTCGAGCACGAACACCACCTTTTCCCTGTCGAAGACCTCTCTGGCCCCTGCCCGTCGGAATGCCTTTATGGCCAGGGGGGCGGTTATGTCGTTTCCCAGCGCCAGGTCGATCCTGGCGTTGATTAGCTGCCCCGGTTTCACCTCGTCCAAATCTGCGTGTCTGGCCAGAATTTTTTCTGTTATGGTCATGCCCATGGGGTAATGGCTCCTATCAATATTTTCTCACGTTCAAAGTTATCCGCTTCCGACTGAAAATTCTATGACGTGCCGAAGGATTCGGCTACTATTTATGGTCCATTTTCTCGTTACCCTCGTTACTATTGAGCCTTCGTCATTTCTTTAAGCGGTTGCACGAAGGAGCCGACCTTCTCGCAGAGGTCGTCGTGTCCGGCGTTTTCTTCTATGACCCTGACTATGGCGCTGCCGACGACTATGCCGTCGGCGTATTCCGCCACGTTCCTCACGTGTTCGGGGGTGGCTATGCCGAAGCCCACGGCTACCGGTTTATCGGTGGACTCTTTTATCCTTTGCACACCCTCCCTGACGCCCGCTGAGAGCTGTGCCCTCTCCCCGGTGACGCCGGTGAGGGAGACGTAATATATGAACCCGCCGCTCAGGCCCGAAATTATTTTCACCCTCTCGGGCGGGCTGGTGGGCGCCAGAAGATATATCACATCGAATCCGGTTTCGCCGCCGTACTGGCGGAGGTTCTCGGATTCCTCCGGGGGCAGATCGGGGACGATCACGCCGTCCACCCCCGCGGCCGCGGACCGCTTCACGAACTCATCTTCGCCGTACTGGTAAATGGGATTATAGTAGGTCATGAAAACTATGGGGACATCCACCCGGCGGCGTATCCCGGGCACGGCGTCGATAACGTTTCTCAGTGTGGTCTGGGAGCGCAACGCCCGCTCCGATGCGCGCTGTATGGTGGCGCCGTCGGCCAGGGGGTCGGAGAAGGGGATGCCCAGCTCGATGATATCTGCGCCGCTATCCTGCAACGTCTTTACCAGCCTGACGGTGGTCTCCAGGTCGGGGTCACCGGCGGTGATATAAGGGATGAGGGCCTTTTCGCCACTCTGCTTGAGTTGTTGAAAAACTTCTCCGATTCCGCTCAAAAGTTATATCCTTATCCGATTCGGGAAGGCGCGAGGCCTGCCCCTGCAAGATTATTAAAGGCGCATGCCCGTTTCCTCGGCCAGTATGCCC
>CAYVLI010000102.1:0-3629 GCA_964452105.1 uncultured Nitrospinota bacterium | reverse complement strand
CCTGCCCCTGCAAGATTATTAAAGGCGCATGCCCGTTTCCTCGGCCAGTATGCCCACGTCCTTGTCTCCCCTCCCGGAGAGGCATATCACCAGTATGCCTTCCTTGCCCAGTTCCGCTGCGACCTCAGGGGCTCTGGCGAGTGCGTGGGCCGGCTCCAGTGCAGGGATTATACCCTCCTTCTCGGCCAGCAGCTTGAAAGCATCGAGGGCCTCTCCATCGAGGGTGGAAGTATATTTAACTCTCCCGCTGGCCTTGAGGAAGCTGTGCTCCGGCCCGACGCCCGGGTAGTCGAGGCCTGCCGAGACCGAATGCGGTATGGTTATCAGGCCGTTTTCATCCTGCAGAAGATAGCTCATGCTGCCGTGAAGTACCCCCGGCTTCCCCATGGTCAGGGTGGCCGCATGTTTGTCCGTCTCTATTCCGCGGCCCGCGGCTTCCACTCCTATGAGCTTCACCTGCTCATGACCGATAAAGGGATAGAACATTCCCATGGCGTTGCTTCCGCCTCCCACGCAGGCCATGCAGCAGTCGGGGAGCCGGCCTTCTTTTTTTTTGATCTGCTCCATGGTTTCGCGCCCTATGACCGCCTGGAAATTCCTGACCATCATGGGATAGGGATGAGGGCCCACCACCGAGCCCAGTATGTAGTGGGTGGTCTCTATGTTGGTGACCCAATCGCGCATGGCTTCGTTTACGGCGTCCTTGAGGGTGCGGCTGCCGGAATCTACGGGGATTACATTGCTTCCCAGCAGCTTCATCCTGAACACGTTCAGGGATTGCCTCCTGATGTCTTCCTCGCCCATGTACACGTCGCACCGCAGATCGAAGAGAGCGGCTGCGGTGGCGGTGGCCACGCCGTGCTGGCCTGCGCCGGTTTCGGCTATCACCCGCTTCTTTCCCATATTCATGGTCAGAAGCGCCTGGCCTATGGTGCTGTTTATCTTGTGTGCGCCGGTGTGCAGGAGATCCTCACGCTTGAGGTATATCTTTGCGCCACCCCATAGCCTGGTGAGGTTTTCGGCGAAATAGAGGGGGGTGGGCCGACCTGCGTATTCACTGAGATATCTGTTCAGGGTGGCATTGAACGAGGCGTCATTCTTGACCGATTCGTAGGCGCTCTCAAGCTCCTGCAGGGCGGTCACAACCGTTTCGGGGACGAACCTGCCGCCGAAGGCCTCGAAATATCCTCTCGAGTCGGGCAAACTTTTTTTTACCATAACAACATACTCTCAGACAGAATGGGGGGCGGGTTTAAAACCCGCCCCTGCAGCCTTTTCTCTTCAAATTATGAGATGGCGTTTTTGGCTTCCCGGATGAAGCGTTCTATTTTAATATGGTCCTTCCGCCCAGGGGCGGCTTCCACACCAGAGCTCACATCCACCCCGTACGGTTTCACCCGGTGTACAGCTTCGGCAACGTTCTCCGGATCCAACCCTCCGGCGAGTATTATCCTACCATATTTCCCGGCTTCGAGAGCGGTCTCCAGGGAGATGCGTTCGCCCGTGCCGCCGTACAACCCTTCCACCTTCGCATCCAGCAGGAAAGCGGATACCCGGTACGACTTCATCACGCACAAGTCTCTTTCACTTTTAACCCTTACTGCCTTTATGACCGGCCGACAGACCTGTGCACATACCGAAGGGGTCTCTTCCCCGTGAAGCTGAGCCAAGTCCAGTCCCGCCTCTTTCATGTATTCGTTAACCGCTTCGGGGGACTCGTTTACAAAAACTCCCACGGTGGTCACAAAGGGAGGAAGCGAAAGGGCTATTCGCCCGGCATCGCCGGGAGTGATATACCTCGGGCTATCTTGATAGAAGACGAATCCCAGGGCGTCCGCTCCGGCTTCCACCGCGGCCAGGGCGTCGCCTTCGTTTGTTATTCCACAAATCTTTATCTTGACCATCATTTTCCGCCGGAGGAGGTCCCTTCGCCGCCAAGCAACTCCTTGATCTTATCGCCGGGCCTTTCCTGGTCCATGAACAGCTCTCCGATGAGGAAGCCGCGCACTCCGGCGGCGCTTAGCTTCTCGATGTCCTCGAGAGTCTTTATACCGCTTTCACTTATCACTACCCTGTCATCGGGAACGTAATTAATCAGCTCGAGCGTGGTTCCGGTGTCCGTTTTAAATGTCTTGAGGTCCCTGTTGTTAATGCCCAGCAGCCTGCAGGGGACGGCCAGAGCCTTTTCCAGATCATCCTCGTCGTGCACCTCTATCAGCGAATGCATGCCCAGTTCGGTACCCGTGAAAAACAGGTCCACCATCTGCGCTACGTCCAGAATGGAGGCGATTAACAGAAAAGAATCGGCGCCCCAGGCCCGGCTCTCGTACAACTGGTATATATCGAAGATGAAATCCTTTCTGAGGATGGGAATGCTGGATATCTCTCTCACCAGGTGTATGTGATCCAGCGCACCTCCGAAATATTTGCTCTCGGTGAGGACGGATATGGCCGCAGCGCCGCATGTCTGATACTGGGAAGCTATGTCCTCCGGATCGAAATCCTCTTTTATCAAGCCTCTGGAAGGGGAAGCTTTTTTTATCTCGGCGATTATTTTGTATCTGGGCTTATCCTCCGCCGGTGCGCTTCCCAGGCACTGCAGCAGGCATCTTACCGGGGGCGCATCCCTGGCCCTGGCGCGAAGTTCGTCTAAGGGCTGTTCGACCTTGGCCCTGGCCAGTTCTTCAAGTTTATCGGTGACTATTTGCCTGAGCATCTTTACCCTTTACCGCAGAACTCCCTCAGCGCCTCCAGTTTTCCCAGAGCGGCCCCTGATGCTATGGCTTCTTCGGCCCGGGAGATACCCTCCCTGAACGAAGTAGCGACGCCCGCGGCCATGAGGGCGGCAGCGGCGTTGACGAGCACTATATCAGCGTGAGGGCCTTTTTCGCCGTTCAATATTTTCAGGGTTATCCTGGTATTTTCTTCGCTGGAATTGCCTTTCAACTCGCTGAGACGAGCCTTTTTGACGCCCAGCTCATGGGGGGAAATGATGTAGGTTTTCACTTCCCCTTCACGGAGTTCCGATATGAGCGTCTCGCCGGTGGTGGTGATTTCGTCCAGACCCTGGCCGTGGAACACGAACCCTCTGTTCAGTCCCAGTTTCTTAAGCACCTGGGCCAGCAGGGCAGTTAGTTCCGAGGCGTAAACTCCGATGATCTGGCAGGAGGCGCCGGCAGGGTTGGTGAGAGGACCCAGCAGGTTGAAGATAGTGCGCTGTCCCACCTGGTTGCGGGGGACTGCGGCGTGCTTCATGGCCTTGTGGAAAACGGGGGCGAACATGAACCCTATCCCCACTTCTTCGATGCAGGTCTTTACCCGCTCCGGCGCTAAATCGATTTTTACACCCAGCGCTTCCAGGAGGTCCGCGCTGCCGCACTTGCTGGAGACTCCCCTGTTGCCGTGTTTGGCCACAGGCACTCCCGCGCCGGCAACCACCAGGGCTGCGGTGGTAGAGATGTTGAAGGTGCCTGCGCCGTCGCCGCCCGTCCCGCATGTATCCACCAGAACGGGCGCATCCACTTTTATGGTGGCGGCCCTGGACCGCATGGCCATGGCGCAGCCTGCTATCTCGTCCGCCGTCTCGCCTTTCATCTTGAGGGTCACCATGAAGGCGGCTATCTGGGCGG
>CAYVLI010000101.1:3489-8043 GCA_964452105.1 uncultured Nitrospinota bacterium | reverse complement strand
TAGTCGTCCAGCATCCTCTCCACATCTTCTTCCTTCAGCTCTGTGGTTCGATAGTAGTCCGCCAGACGGAACTCCTGGTCGCCCACCCTTAGCGGGGTAAACCAGACCTTGGGAGGATGATCGTCCTTCCTGTCGAAACCGATGCGGGCGTTGAGTATTTTCCACAAGACCCATGACCTGTCGGCGGCATCGCGTAATTCGTCTCCACTGAATTCCATACCGGTGACCGCGGAGAACATGGCCGCTACGACGTCCATGTTTTGGAAACGACTGATGTACAAGCGGTGACAGAGGCCGAGGCAGTTGTGCAGCGATAACCAGTCTTCAGCGTGCCTGGTCAGCCGGGCGGTATTGAACGAGGATTCGCTGAAGATGCGCTCCATCTCCTTTTCGGACATTCCTACCCTCCTGGCCTGTTTAACGAACTGCTCCACGGGTCGCATGGGATTGTAGCTGGGAGCGCCGAGGCCGCCCATAGCAACCACACCGCCCCGGGGATTCACCATACTCTCGAATTCCATGGTGCCCATGGCGTTGAACCGCGCTTCCATGAGAGCGTGGTATCCCTTGACGTGGGCCCCATGGTCTCCAGGGATAAGGTCTATCAGCCTGAGCGACCCGGCCATACCCTGCGCCAGGATATTCCCGAAGCCTTCCCTTCTTGCCCCCATCTCCAGCATCTTAAGCGTGGTTTCGTAACTGCCGTCGAGCTCTATGCCCCCGGTGGTCTCTTTGGTTATTATTCCCTTCTGATAGAGGTCTGTCATCATTTCCAGCGCAGGTGGAAAGTTGTGATAATCCATACCAAGACGGTTCTCAAGGTCCATTACCTTCATGTTGCGCTTGAATATCTCATGGGCATCATTCGCTCCGTAATCCTTGCGAGGTCCCATGAAGGCGGTGAGGTAGGTCTTGCCTGTTTCCGGGTCGTCCGGGAGACAGACGGATTCCTTATCCGCCATGGGGCAGGTGGGGCAAGCCATGGTGCGGCGGGCGCTTGTGTGCATCTCTGCGATGCGCTGGATGGTCTCTTCCGAGGTGCTCTTGCCTCCCGTGCCGCGCCAGTTGGCGGTCAGACCCATGGCCCCTTCCTGTATCAGGTTCGGGCGCAGGCGATAACTCATTATCTTTTCGAGGTGAGTATCGATTATTTTAAGGAGCTTGCCCATGTCCGCCACGCGCACCGGCGCCTCACCCTGAAGGGCCACCATCGCCTTGAGGTTCTTGGCTCCCATGATAGCAGGCAGGCCGCCGGCTCCGACCGTGCCCAGCTTGTCTATGGACGTAACCGACACCGGAACCAAATTCTCGCCTGCAATACCCGTGGGTATAACACTGCAGCGGGGATAGCGATTGCGAAGCTCGTCCACGGTCTGAAAGTTGTCCTTGCCCCAGAGGTCTTCCGCGTCAGCCAGTTCAACGCCGCCTTCCTGTATGAGGAGCACTGCCTTTTTAGGAGAACGCCCGGTAATGACCACGTGATCATAACCAGCGGATTTCATCATCACGGGAAAGAAGCCGCCGCCGCAACCCGTGGCAATTGCGCCGTTGATGGGGAACTTGGTGGTGATGCTCAGCTCGGAGCTTCCCGGTATCACCGTCCCATTAAAGGGGCCGGCGCCAATAATAATCGCATTTTTTTCAGCCAGAGGATCGACCTGTGGCGGGATAAATTCGTGCGCAAGGACGTTGTTAATCCCGTAACCTCCCAGGAATCTGCGGGCAAGCCCTTCGTCCAGGGACCTCTCTTCGGTCTTGCCCGAGGACAGGTCCACGTGCAAAATCTTTCCTGCGTAACCGAATAAACTCACGATGACACCCCTTGTTTATCAGCAAAGGCGAGGGCCGAATACGGGCAGTACCTCACGCAGATTCCGCACCCATCGCATTTTTCGGTAAAAGATATCTGGTATTCACAGTCGCCCTCGATCAACTTGGTTATGATTATGGCCGAGTGGGCGGGATTGAAGGCCTTATCGAACTTCACCGAGCAGCGGAGCTGGCATATTATGCAGCCTGCACATTTCGCCGGGTCTGCTGAGATGGCTGCGCTGGACTTTTTCGCCATGACGTTTACCTCGTAATAAAAATATAGGGAAAGCTTTCGAACTTCCGGCTCATTAGCCTTCAGACGGGTTAGATGATATTAGGGGGGAGACGGATTTTCAAGCCCTATATTAGAATTGATAAGACAGGAAAGGGCTTCGAATCTGCTTTCCCGGGGTATCAATAAGAGCCGCTAAAGGCTCTCAAATTGCCTAAGGATATACTGGTAGAATGGGTCGAACAGGTATTCCTTTTCGATGCTGAGAGCGCTAACGCAATGTTCAAATTTATCTGCCAGTTTTCCGTAAAAAGAAGCTTTTCCACTCCTGTCGCCCATCTCAGCTGCTATGAGATAAGACCTTTTGCCTTCATTCATGTACAGGCTGGGACTCACCGACCTCCTGCCTCCCCTGTCTATGCTTTCGGGGAAGATGCCTATGATGAACATGCAGTAATCGCCTATGTGTTTTCTGGCCTCCTGCTCTTCATCACGGCCAAGGGTCTCGCTGACGGCCAGCATGTCCACCAGGTACATGAGCCTCCTGCCACGTTCATCTCTTATTCGATAGAGGTTGTCCACGTGGGCGAAGTCGGCCAGCATATCCGAAACGTACAGGGCAACCTCGCCGTCCCTTATGCCCGTTTCATCGAATACGAAACTGGTTATCCTCCGCAGGTAGTTTCGCAGGGGATGACCAGAGGGTATCTGTCTCTTGGCGCCCAGATGACCGCCTGATTTTTTCTTTGATTGTGCCATAGTAACCTCCATTAGTAATATACAACCTATCACCAGTGACCGGTTACCGACTCTATCTTGCAAGGACTCTCTTTAATATATGTTCGGAATTTTATATACGAATTATAAGCTTAAAAATCAATATCGTGTATACCCATTATCTCAAAAGCATGAAGTAAAACACAGCCCTCGCGAGAAGCTCTTCCGGAATAAGCGAAACCAGACCATGCAAGGCTGATTTATAAAGTAATTGACAGCTTTCCTATGGCTATTCTAATATCTCTATCGAATATTTCGAACCCTGCTATAGTGAAGATAAAGCATCAGCAATGGTTTTGTGCGGTTGAACTCGTGGGTAAGAGGAGGTAGTTGAAGTGGATTTTTCATTTACCAAAGAGCAGGATTTATTGAGGACATCGGTAAGAGATTTCGCAGAGAGGGTGGTCGCTCCCAAGGTCAAAACAATGGAGGAAACAGCGGAGGTACCCTGGGACGTAATAGGAGAAATGGGTAAGCTGAGCCTAATGGCCATTAATATTCCCAGAGATTTCGGTGGAGCCGGATTGGGGCACGTCGAGCGTGTCATAGCGCTGGAAGAGATAGGTAGGATATCGGCTGCAACCGCTTTTACACTGTCCATCTTTCACCTCGGGACTGCGCCCATAGTTACCGCCGGAAACGATGAACAGAAGAAACGCATCTTGCCCAAGATGGCCACCGGCGACCGTCTCGGTACCCTTGCGGCGACGGAAGCAACGGGAGGGTCTAACCCGGCGGGAATACAGACAAGCGCCAGGAAAGAAGGCAGTACGTACTTTCTTACCGGTAGAAAGATATTTATCACCAACTCCCATGTTGCGGACGTGCAGGTGATAACAGCCCGAACGGACGAGGGGCCCAAGGGAATAAGCGCCTTCATCGTGGAGAAAGGAATGACCGGTTTCAAACCCGGCCGTGAAGAGCACAAGTTCGGCGTGCGGGGCTGTAATACGGGAGAGGTCATCCTGGAATCCTGCGAGGTGCCGGAAGCCAACCTGCTTGGCAAGGAGGGTGGCGGGCTGAAGGTGGCGCTAAAAGCGATCAGTGAGTTCGGGCGGATGGGTATGGCGGCTTGCTCGGTGGGGCTGCAAAACGCCTGCCTGGAGGCGGCAGTCAAGCACTGCAAGGAGCGCGAGCTTTACGGTAAACCCATCGGGAACCTTCAGGGCTTACAGTGGCTCATCTCCGATATCGTTACCGATTACGAGGCCAGCAAACTCCTCACTTACCGAGCGGCGAAGATGATAGACGAGGGAGGACGCGCCGACGCTAATATTTCCATCGCCAAGCTCTTTTCCACCGAGGCGGCGGTACGCAGCTCCAAGAAGACGGTGGACATTCATGGCGGCTACGGCTATATGATGGAATATGCCGCCCAGCGCTTTTATCGGGATGCCGAGTGCCTGATTGCTTCCGCGGGCACCAACGAGATTATGAGGGTCATAATAGCTCGCACCGCTCTGGCCTGAGAAGGAGGATAGTTTGACTGGTCTCAGAATTGCGGTGTGCATCAAATCCGTTCCCGACCCCAGACATGCCGGCGAGCTGGTATTCAATCCCCAGAGCATGACGCTCAAGAAGGAGGGCGTCCCACGGGTAATCGGCGCCATGGATTTGAATGCGGTTGAGGAAGCCCTTCGTCTCAGGGAAAAGCATGGCGGCGCAGTCACCGTAATCAGTATGGGCAGCCCGGGGGCAGAGGATTCGCTGCGACAGACGCTGGCTATGGGGGC
>CAYVLI010000101.1:0-3389 GCA_964452105.1 uncultured Nitrospinota bacterium | reverse complement strand
GCGAAAACAAGCCGGATATAGTCCTCTTCGGCGCAACGACCATGGGGCGGGACCTGGCTCCCCGTCTGGCCGCCCGAATCGGCACTGGACTCACCTCCGACTGCATAAGGCTCGAAATCGATGATGAGGGTGTCCTCCTCCAGGAAGTGCTCGCTTTTGGAGGGGAAGGGATGATTACCATAATCTGTCCCGAGCACAGGCCACAGCTTGCCACCGTCCGCCCGGGAGTTTACTCCCGGGCGGTTTCCAGCTCAAGGACAGGGGAGGTGATCAGAACAAACCTGTCGCTTCCCGAAGACGATGGTGGGGTGAGGGTACTGGAATTTCAGCCGAGGGAATCGGCCGGCGCCCGGCTGGAGGAGGCCGACGTTGTGGTGGCAGGCGGATGGGGCATAGGCGACGTTAAAGGATGGGAGATGCTCGAAGAACTGGCCCAAGTCCTACATGCACAGGTGGGGGCAACCAGGCCGGCGCTTGACGAGGGCTGGGCGAAAGAGGAGCAGATGATCGGGCAGAGCGGCATATACGTCCGCCCCAGACTATACATAGGGGTGGGCGTTTCTGGCGTGATTCACCATACCGTGGGTATTAAGGACGCCAAAGTTATCGTGGCCATCAACAACGACCCTGATGCAGAGATATTCAAGCACGCCGATTTCGGGATAGTGGACGACTATAAGCGGGTTCTCCCTGAACTGATAAAGGCTCTCAAAGAATAGAAATTGTTCCGATATGCCGCGTTGATGAGGAATCCCTCAGGCGCCTTCCAAAAATTTCAAAGTCAATATCTCTCCTACAATCACCATAATGCAGCGGGTGGAAATGCTTCTTAATGGCTCAAGCGGTTAATTATTATTTTACCTGTTCCAGGGATGTTTTCCGGGAGGCTGGAGGGCTTTGAGGCCGTTGGTAACGAGGTAGCAGAGGGAATTCAGGATGTATGGAATGGTGAACCCCATCTGGGCGAGGTTAAGACCACCGGGCCTGTTCTGATCCAGCGAAAGGCCGGCGTTTATGCATGCCGTTGTCAGATTAACCATGGCCAGCTCCTGGTAGAACCTGAGGTTATCGATCTTCTTGCCGCCTGCATTTCGATAAAGGGTTATGAAATCCTCTTTGTCCATAGGCAATCCCAGTGCCAGCGCATCCCCCGGATAGAGCCACCCGAGGTCAAACGCCGGGTCACCTACGCATGCGGTCTCCCAATCCAGTATGACCCTGATTTCATGCCCGCTGAAGAGCGCGTTTCCGATGTTGTAATCTCCGTGGATGAGTGTAAGCTCTCCATGTTGCGGGATGTTCTCGCTGAGCCGGCCCAGCGCTTCTTCCAGCATTTTCCGCGGAATGCCCGTAATTTTTTGAAGCCTCTTTCTGCATTTCTCGACCTCAATCACTGCAAATTCGGCAGGATTAGCGGGAACCTCTTCCGAGAACAGACCGAGCCTTCTCCAATCCGTCGAATGTATCGTTGCCAGCGCCGCCGCGTAGCCGTTGGCAATCCGCCTCTTTCTTTCCGGCGGCAAAACATGGTAGGCGAAGGAGAGCGTATCTCCCTTCACCTCTTCCATTATCAGGAAGGGTTTCCCCAGGATGCTTTGATCCTCCTCCAGCAATAGTACTTCAGGAGCCGGTACGGGAGTGTTCTTGAGCGCTTTCAGCAAACGAAACTCTCTTGCGGGGTCATAAGGCGCCATAATGCTTTTTTCCGCCGGCATCCTGAGGATGTACCGCTGCGCTGATAGAGAGTCTTTTTCACTCCACTGGAGCGTGAAACTCGCCATATAATTGGAGTTGCCTTCGCTGATGCGATGATAACTCTTGATGTTTAAATCCGCCCGCCGGGGAAGCGCGGAACGTAGATATGTTTCAAGTTTATTCTTCATACCCTGCATCATTCCTGAGCGATGGCTATGAAACGTTTAACTCGATGTGCGACCTTGAAATCCTCTATCTTTTCATGGGGGACATCAACCTAAACACAAACGACTACCGGGAGCAGGTTGACATAATCCCAATTGATGATATTTTAACTATGTAGTTAATCCTCCACAGCAGAATGAATATTATCATAACGCTACTCTTGCATGAAAATGAATAAATCAGACGCACCTGTAATTGAAAGTATATCGCCCGGAATCGGTGTAGAGGGTGGTAAGATATACCTTGAATGTTCGGGGTATGACCCTTCCACGTTTTCGGATACCGTTCTCAAAATCAACGAACTGCCTGTCCGGATGAGCACGGTGGCGCCGGGCCTTATATCGGCTTGCATCCCGCCTGAAGCCACGTCCGGCCAGGTGAGCCTGCATGTAGCGGGAAACAAGGGGAACGAGGTTTACCTTGAAGTCGCCCAAAGACTGGTCACGAACCTCCACCCGGTAGCCAATCCAGCCATCGACAAGGATGGAAACATTTATGTTACCATGAGTGGAATGCGCGGCCAGAAACTGCCGGTCTCCCTATACAAAGTCACCGGCGAGGGCAGCGTAATGCCTTTCGCCTCGGATATCCTCAACCCCACGGGGGTAGCCATAAACCGATACGACGAGCTATTCGTAAGCAATCGGAACGACGGCACGGTGCACAAAGTCTCTTCACTGGGTAACCAGATTACCTTTGCCAGCGATCTGGGAGTATGCACGGGTCTGGCTTTTGACAGGGAAGATAATCTTTACGCAGGCGACCGGGAAGGGACCATATACAAACTGGACCCTGATGGCAAAAGGGAGGTCTTTGCCAGGCTTCCTCCCAGCGTAGCGGCATATCACATGGCTTTCGGGCCGGATGGCTGCCTCTATGCAACAGGACCCACCCTGGCAGGATACGACGATGTATATAAAATTCATGAATCCGGCGAACTGGAGATTTTTTTCTCCGAGTTGGGCAGACCTCAGGGAATGGCTTTCGATTCAGATGGAGATCTTCACCTGGCAGGTTATTATGAAGGCAAAGGCGGGATATGGAAAATCACCAAAGAAGGTGTAGCTGTTCACGAAGCGGCAGGTGTAAACCTGGTGGGGCTTGCTTTCGACGGCCGGGGCAATATGATAATCACCAGCATATCATCGGTATACAAATTAAAGATAGGCCTTAATGGGTTCGTACTATAGTCGTCGAGGTGGTCGGCCACCCTTGAAAAAAAGATTATTTTTATTATTTCACTACTGGAGTTGATGATAAGATGAATAGAATGAAGGTGGATATGGTTGCTTTCGACCAGAGCAAGGGGGCAGCCGTTGTCTCTCTTATCGACGAAAGCGGCCAGAGGAGACTGCCCCTGTTGATAGGTATCTCAGAGGCCATGGCTATTTTCAGGGAGCTCAACCGCGCTCCTTCCGCACGCCCGATGACCTACGACCTCTTCAAAAACTTTATGGACGGTGTAAAGG
>CAYVLI010000100.1:6380-8067 GCA_964452105.1 uncultured Nitrospinota bacterium | reverse complement strand
CTGAATCTTGTTCAAAAATACTATGCTGACTCTCCTGCCGGATACTTTGGCGCCGCGGGGACCATGGGTTGCCAGTGGTTTGTACCGGCCATAGGCGGCGGCGGCAAGCCTGCCTTTTGATATGCGCCCATTCTCCATGAGGTATTCCACCACCTTGACCGCTCTGGCGCCCGAGAGCTCCCAGTTTGAAGGATAGCTGGAGTTACTCAAAGGCGTATTATCCGTGTGGCCTTCCACATAGACGTCGTTGGTGGTTATGCTTATGAGCTTGGCAATACGATCGAGGAGCGGGACGGCAGAAGGTGAAATCTCAATATCTCCCGGTGAAAACAGAATCTTGTCAGATATGGTAATACTCAGAGCCTTCTTCTCTATATCAAACTGGACTTCGTTATCCAGATGTCCGTTGTTTACGTACTTGATCAGTTTCTTCACCGCTATATCGCCATTCTTGCTGGTTACGCTTCCGGGGGTTATGGGAGGCGTCGTAAGCAAGGGTTCATCCCCTGGGCTGGGTCGGATACCTCCGGGCATGACGCCGAGGCTCCCCAGGAGGGAACCCATGGCTTCTCTCATCTTTGCGGCGTCTACAGTAGCGATGGAGTTGATCACCACGAAAAAGGAAAGCAAAATCACGCTGAGGGAAACGAAGAGCATGACGGTACTATCTCCCTGTTTCTCCTCTTCGATTTTATTTTTATGTTTCATCTTTTCCTCGAACGGATGATATCAACGACCCGATCATGGAACCCTATCCTTTACCAATCTCCTGCGAGCGGCGACTGCCATTCAGCTCACTCGAATGAGCTCTTTCTCACTTTTGGAGCAAGGAAAGCGTTGAGTTTCTGCTCCACCATCCTGGGATTATTCCCGTTTGATATCGAAAGCACTCCTTCCAGCGCCAACTCTTTGGAGAGACATTCCTCATAGCTCCTATTCTTCAGCTTGCCCGCCAGAGGCAAGAAAATTATGTTAGCCATAATTGCCCCATAAAAGGTGGTGAGCAGCGCTACTGCCATGGCTGGCCCTATGGTACTCGGATCGTCGAGGGATTGAAGCATCTGGACCAATCCGAGAAGGGTCCCGATGAGCCCCATTGCCGGAGCATAAGTCCCCATGCTGGTGAGTATATCCGCGCCCAGTTTGTGTCGCTCCCGGATTTGCTCTATTTCCGTCTCCAGCATATTTTCGATGGTCTGAGGCTCTATGCCGTCTATGAGCAGCTGAACCCCCTTGCTCATGAAGGAATCCGTCACCTGGCCTACCGAATCCTGCAGAGAGAGGATTCCATCTTTTCTGGCTTTGCCTGCGAACTGAACGAAAGTGGGAACAATGGCGTTTGTGGGAGTCAGCTTGTTAAAGAAAGCATTTTTCACCACGGAAAACAGGCCCAGCACATCACGGAGGGAGAAGTTGATGAGGGTCACTCCTACAGTACCGCCGACCACGATCATCACCGAGGGCATGTTTATAAATAGAGCCAGCCCGCTGCCCGTGGATATTGAGAGTATAATCAAGAACAGAGCCGAAAAAATGCCTAAGAAGGTAGCCAGGTCCATCAATGCGCTCCCTTAGTATCTTTGTTTTTGTACAATCTTTCGCTAATTTTCACTGCTTTTTCCGGGCTTACGAAGGCCCATAGTTTGCCTGCTTTGGCATTGTTCATTTTTAGTAGTATCTTTGCGGC
>CAYVLI010000100.1:3316-6280 GCA_964452105.1 uncultured Nitrospinota bacterium | reverse complement strand
CTCATCGATTAATTTCTGCTCCGCACGTTGCGCTTCGTTCTTGAATCTTTCCCAGGCTTTGGATTTAAGCTTTTGCATTATCTTCCGGTCGTTTGCCGCCATGAGCAGCTCCTTTTGCCTTTCGCTTCGCGTGCGGCGCATCCTTACGATTTGTTCTTCCCGCTTATCGATTTCCTTTCCCGTCCGCTTCAGGAACAGGGAGTATAGATTTACCTCCCAGCCTTTGACTCCTGCGGCTTGTCTGCCGTTGAGTTCTTTGATGTAGGCATTCCTTATCTTCTGCCTGGAAACAAGGTCTTTATGTTTGTTACGGATGTCCCCGTCGATGGATGCCAGCTCGTTTTGCAGCTTTTCCTCTTTCAGTTTTCTGTAATCGAGCAAGCGCTGGAGTCTGAATTTAAAAGCTTTCACGGCTTAACCCTCGAATAAGTTCTTAAGGTCCTGAAGGGTCTGCGGGAAGGAAGACTTCCCATGAATATCTTGTTTGAGGAAACCGATAAGCTTACCTATGTTCTTCAGGGCATAATCTATTTTCGGGTTGGACCCTTCGACGTAAGCGCCGATATTGATCAAATCTTCGGCTCCGGCGTATGTCGCCATAAGGTCTTTGAAACGCTTTGCGCAGTCCATATGCTCTGAAGAGACGACATCTATCATCACCCGGCTGATGCTGTTTAAAACGTCCACTGCAGGATAATGGTTCTTGGAGGCCAGATCTCGGGACAATACGATGTGTCCATCGAGGATCGACCTCATGGCATCGGCCACCGGCTCATTCATATCGTCTCCCTCGACCAGGACCGTGTACAGGCCGGTAATGTCTCCCTCACCATACGACGTGCCCACTCTCTCGAGCAGTTTTGGCAGCACTGCGAACACCGAGGGGGTATATCCTCTGGTAGTGGGAGGCTCACCCACGGCGAGGCCGACTTCTCTTTGCGCCATGGCCACCCGAGTCACCGAATCCATCATCAACAGGACGTGGCTGCCCAGGGAGCGAAAGTATTCGGCGATGGTGGTGGCCATGAAAGCGGCCCTGACCCTTATCAACGGAGGGTCATCGGGAGTGGATACTATTACTACGGATCTGACCAGGCCTTCTGCGCCCAGGTCTCGCTCCACGAACTCGCGCACCTCGCGGCCGCGTTCACCGATGAGGGCTATTACGTTGACATCCGCCGCGGTGTTCTTGGCGATCATTCCCAGCAGTACGCTCTTGCCGACGCCGCTGCCGGCAAATATTCCCAGACGCTGCCCTCTTCCACAGGTCAACAGGCCGTCGAGCACCCTGATGCCCAGGGGCATGGGGTCCTTTATCCTCCTTCTCAACATGGGATTAATGGGGGCGGCGTATATGGGCCGTTCTTTGTACAGCGCGATATCGGCTCTTCCGTCTATGGGGGTCCCCTGCCCGTCGATGACTCTCCCCTTCAATAGCTCCCCCACCTTGGTCATGGGTTTCTCTTTCTTGAGGAAAATTTTGCTGCCCTTAACTATTCCTCTTATGTCTCCAAGCGGCATGAGAAGGACAATTTCATCTTTGAACCCCACCACTTCCGCCAATACTATGGGTGCGCCGGCCATGGGGTGGATTTCACATAGATCACCTATGGAAGCTCCAGGGCAGCGCCCTTCTATAACCAGACCCACGACCTGGCTGACCTTCCCGTAGATTGTTGCGGGAGGAGTTTCCTCCAGGGCCAGATGATATCTTTTCAAATCCAGCTGGGTGGACATTTTCACCTCTCTATGCGTCGGGCGGAGCGCTCCAGTCTAACAAGCTCTCTTTCCCTTCCAGCGCCTCTTTACGAAGAGCACTCTCCATTGTTTCTATCTGTCTAAGAGGGTCGTACTCTATTACCTGCTGATCGGATTCAACCACGCATCCCCCGGGAGCCACCTTCTCATCCTTCACGAAGATGACCTCTCCCCCCTCATCGCTCATGCTGAGGAGTTCGGGCCTGTGCTCTTCCACCACGGATAAATCTCTCGGATTGACCCTTATTTTGAGGTCTCCATCATGGATTAATTTTTTGACTGCAGATTTTATGGCATTCATCACTACTTCCCGGTTTACGGTTATCTCGTGAAGAATGGCTTTTTTCCCGATGGCCAGCGCAAGCTCGAGTATTTGTTCCTCGGCGGCTTCCATCACTCTCTTTTTTGCCTGGGACAGTTCGCGCTTGATCTGGGCTAATCCATCAAGGGCCTCCTCGATGCGTTTGCTTTCTTTAGTGAAAGCCTCATCCCTGCCCTGTTTCAAACCTTCCTGATATGCTTCTTGCCTCTTAGTCATCAGCTTCGCGTCTCTCCCCTGTTGCCCTATGAGATAACCATCTACCTCCTGCACCGCCTCAATGCTTTGGTTGTTGCGCTGCTCCCACTGCCAGGGCATAAAACCTGCGCCGCTTTCAGTGAAAAGGGGCAGAAAAAGCTTCTCTTTTTCATCCTCTGCTATCTCGGCCTTGTCAGAGGTGATATTTGCAAAATCCACTAAATCTGAGAATCCTTTAGAAGTCATGATCTAATCCTTATCAGTAAACAAGGTCTTCTTCGCTCATGCTGATTTCTATTTTCCCTTCGGTCTCCAATTGCCTTGTGGACTCGATGATTTCCTGTTGCGTCTTGTACACTTCAGCCCTCTTGACCGGTCCCATGGCTTCCATATCTTCTTTCAACATGTCTCCGGCCCTTTGGGAGAGGTTGCTGAAAACCTTTTCTTGCAGTTCCTTGCTGGCGCCTTTCAGGGCGACGCCAAGGCTCTGGGTGTCTATGTTAGCCAGGATGACTTGCATGGTTCGGTCATCCAGTTCTGCCAAATCCTCAAAGGTGAACATTCTCTGTTTGATGTTTTCCGCCAACTCGGAATCGATTTCTTTTATCTTTTCCATGATGGCGTTCCCCGTCTCTCTATCCATGCTATTCAGTAATTGAGTGGTGACTTCCATACCGTCAAGGCTCTTG
>CAYVLI010000100.1:0-3216 GCA_964452105.1 uncultured Nitrospinota bacterium | reverse complement strand
GAATAAACAAATGAAATATGACGCATCATAGACTGCGCCCTATCATTACCTACCGTCCTCTGCAAAACATGCTGTACGTAATCCCTGGTGCTCGAGACCGTTTCCCCTGAGGAAGATACACTCTTCGAAAATTCCTGAAGCACGTCAAAAGTCTGGTCTCCTGGAACAGAATTGAGCTCGTACATGGTGCTGGTTATTCTTCTGATCTCATCTTCGCTCAAATGACGTAAGACTTCGGATGCCAGGTCCTCGCCCAGCGACAGTAAAAATATTGCAGTCTTGTGCAACCCGGAAATTCCATTCTCAGCCATGGCGTTTACCTTTCCTCGTTCAACCATTTACGTGCGATGGTCGCAGCTTTGTTAGGGTCAGCGCGAACGATCTCCAGAGCCCGCTCTTTTGGGGGCAGCTCTCTCCCTTCCTGCTGCCCTCGTAATTCCAGATGAAAATCTTCCTCTCCCTCTATCATCCCTGGGAGGCTGGTCTTTTGTTCTCTCACCGCCACTCCTCTTTGCTGGGAGAGGAGCCACTTGTACAAGGGTCTGACCATGAATAAGAAGAACAACAATAAAAGGACTATCTTCAGCAGATACTTCTGTGCCATCAAGAAGAGCATTTTGAAGTTATCGGCCATGGAGCCGCCCTCTCCCTCTCCTGTGGGTTCTTTGGCCGGGGAAGAGTCGAACCTTATGTTGGCGATTTCAATCTGGTCTCCTCGTTCTTCATTGAAGCCTGAAGCTTTCTTAATCAAATTATCGAAGAGCGCCATCTCCTCGTCGGTCTTGGGGATATATCTGATCGTTCCGTCTTCTGTTTTTTCGTGTTTGCCGTCGATGATAACCGCCACGTGCAGTCGTTTTATTGTGCCTACAGGCTCCACTATGTGGTTTACCACCTTTCCAATCTCGTAACTCATGGTTTCATTTTTCTTCTGATAGCTGGAGCCGGCTGCTTGCCCTTCACCGCTGCTCTGCTCGGTTCCTTCAGCGAGGGCTGGTTGCCCCCCACTGGATTTCTCTGAAGTCGTCTGTTCATTGCGCACTACGGTATTATCCGGGTCAAACCTCTCTTCGGTTCTTTCCACCTTCCGGAAATCCATATCCACGTTTACGTTTACCGTTGAATGGTTTTTCCCCAGCGTTTTATCCAGCATAGCCTGGAGCCTCGTCTGGAGACCTAATTCCATCTTCTGTTTTATCTCGAATTGAGTGGTGGTAAGCTGGCCTGCAACATCCTGGTCTTTCCGGGCTGAGAGAATATTTCCATAGCTGTCGATCAACGTCACGTTCTCAGCTTCGAGCCCTGCCACGCTTCCTGCCACGAGGTGGACGATACCCCCTATCTGCCCCCTGTTCAGGCTTCTTCCCGATCGTATTTTCAGCACCACAGAAGCCGTGGCTTTCTCCTTGTCTTCGATGAAAAGAGACTCTCGCGGCACGACTATGTGCACTCTTGCCCACTCTACCTCTGCCAAGCTTCCTATGCTGCGGGCCAGTTCCCCCTGCATAGCTCTCTGATAATTGAGTTCTTGCACGAAACCTGTTGACCAGGGGCTGCTCCGGTCGAAAATCTCAAACCCGGAGCCCTCTCCCCGGGGCAAACCTTCGCTGGCTAACTGGAGTCTCAGCTCATCGACTTTTTCAGAGGGGACGAGTATGGTCTTGCCGGCTCCGGAGACTTTGTAAGGAATCCGCTGTTCTTTGAGCTTACTGAGGATTACGCCTGCGTCTTCTGCGCTGATGTTTGAGAAGAGCAACTGGTAATCGGGCTTGTTAGCTATGTGCACCATAAGAGAAAGCCCTCCCAGC
Source organism: uncultured Nitrospinota bacterium (assembly GCA_964452105.1). Taxonomy (GTDB): domain Bacteria; phylum JAUXIQ01; class JAUXIQ01; order JAUXIQ01; family JAUXIQ01; genus CAYVLI01. The sequence goes on along the minus strand of CAYVLI010000100.1, from coordinate 1,408 downwards.
ACCATGACTATCAGCAACGCCAGCGCCACCTTCCTCCCTGTGGGCAGCGCGCCGTAAACTGCGCTTATCTGTCTTCCAAGTTGTCCCAGCATGGCCACCTCTGCCTTGTTTCTCTATATCGGTTGTACTTCTCTTATGCCTGCTTCCCTGTATTCCCTCAGTCGATTCCGCAGCGTCCTGAGGCTTATGCCAAGCATTTTGGCGGCTTTGGTACGGTTTCCGTCGGTCTGTTTGAGGGTCTCGAGAATGAGTTCTTTCTCGACATCCTTTACCGGTACCCCTGCCTTGATTCCTCCTTCTTCACTGCAACTTTTAACTTCTCCATCCAGAGTAAAGCACCCGGAATCCAGCTCACCAGGTTCCCTGAGGACCATGGCTCGTTCCACAACGTTCTCCATCTCCCTGACGTTGCCCGGCCAGCGGTACGATACCAGCTTGTTCATGGCTTTTTTGGATACCGGATATTCCCGTCCACCGTTTCTACCGCCGTGCTTCCGGAGGAAGAAATCCACCAGCAGGGAAATATCTTTTCCTCTTTCTCTCAGAGGGGGAATGGTTATCGGTATAACGTTAAGTCGATAGTAGAGGTCTTCCCTGAAAATCCCATCGAACACCGCTTTTTTGAGATCGCGGTTGGTGGTGGCGATGACTCTTATGTTAACGCTGATGGGAGTTCTTCCCCCAACCCTGTCCATCTGTCGTTCCTGGAGTACTCTGAGCAGTTTGGCCTGAAGTTCAGGCCTCATCTCGCTGACCTCGTCGAGCAGCAGTGTGCCCCCCTGGGCCTGTTCGAACTTTCCCATCTTTCTGCATACGGCTCCCGTGAAGGCGCCTTTTTCGTGTCCGAAGAGCTCGCTTTCCAGCAGACCTTCCGGGAGGGCTGCGCAGTTTATGGCTATAAAGGGTTTATCCGCTCTGTCGCTGTGGTGGTGGATAAACCGTGCGAAAAGCTCTTTCCCTGTGCCGCTTTCTCCCTGTATGAGCACGGTGGAGTTTGTGGCAGCGGCTCTCAGAGCCATTTCCACCACCTCGTTTATCTGATCGGAGTTACCGATTATCTCGATTTTGGCGGCTCCACCATTTGCCCTTTCTTCCTGCTCGCCGCTTTGTCGGCATCTGGTAGAAGTTTTTGAAACCTTAGACACTACGGCCTCGAGGTCATCTGTGGAAAAAGGCTTCACTATATAATCGAATGCTCCTTCTTTCATAGCTCTGACTGCGTCTTCTACCGTCCCGTACGCGGTGATCATAACCACCGGCAGGTCTCTTTCCCTGCTGTGTATCTCCCTCAGAAGCTCTAACCCGCTCATGCGAGGCATCTTGACGTCGGTAACGACTAACCCGAAAGCGTCGTCCTCAAGCTTATTCAGCGCTTCGACGCCGCTGGATGCCTGGACGACGTCATATC
>CAYVLI010000099.1:6022-8126 GCA_964452105.1 uncultured Nitrospinota bacterium | reverse complement strand
TCTTGATCCCCATAAGCGCTAACTTAATGTGGGATGAGATTAGTTGCTGCCAGGTCTCCGAACCTGGCAGGTTCAAATGCTGTCGGGTGCGGAGACCCGACAGCGCAGCGATAGCTTTAAGTTAACGCTTATGCCCGCCTGGGGAGGGAAAAAACAGATTCCGAATTCAACAAATTTTTCTAAATCATTAGCAGGTGGTAGAGGAGGGGGAGCATGATTTCGTGGTGGCCGGTGAAGCTGTAGCCCTGGCCGCCGTCCTGCGTGGGGCGCTGGACGACATTTTGCAGCGGGCGATAGTGCTGGATCATGTCCATGTTAACTGTGATGAAATTCTCCACGCTGTGGCCCAGATTCCTGGCCAGCGTCAGCGCTTTCAGAAAAACCTCCGGAAGCACCACGGCCGAGCCGATGTTGAAGTAGCAGCCGCCGTCGCCAAGCTCTGTGAGCAGCGAAGCCAGGAGCCGGAAGTCGAGATGCGTGGCCTTGCCCAGGAGCGCGGGGTCGGTGCCGGGGTGCATGTGGATGGTGTCGGTGCCTATGGCTGCGTGAACGGTCACGGGGACGCCTGTGCGATGACCGCAGGCCAGGATGCTGTATTCCTGGTGCGGCAGCTTCCGCTCGCAGATGTCTTTCCCCAGTGCGGCGCCCATGCCGGTTTCCTCTGAGGTATATCTGGAAAGCGCCTCGTTCATCAAGGTGGGCGTCTCCTCCACCATACCGAAGGCGCCGCCGCCGAGGTTATCCTCCACGGTTTCCGATGTCTCTCCTATGAGGGCTATCTCGTAATCGTGTATGGCCCCTGAGCCGTTGAACACGACAGCCGTTACTATGCCCCTCTCCATGAGGTCTATGATGAGAGAGCTCAGGCCGCACTTTATGACGTGCGCCCCCATGGCGAAGATGACCGGCTTACCTTTTTCTCTGGCTCTGCCCACGTGGTCAACCACTTCAATAAGGTCCTGGCCCTTGAAGAGCTGCGGGATGAGGTCCGCTATGCGGCCGCTGCTGCGGTAGTCCTTGGGCCTGGCGAAGTCGAGCACGCCGACCTTGTGTTTTCTCTCTTTGATGGAGTAGGTCTTGATGCGGGATAAGTCTATGGGCTTTTTCTTTTCCATTATTTTTTGTTCTTTTCGGCGACGCTGGCGAGGTATCTGGTGGAAGACTTATCGGGTACCAGCGGGATCAGCTCCACGCTTCCCCCGTAGCTTTCCACAAACTCTTTGCCGACAACCTCTTCGGGCCTGTAATCGGCGCCTTTGACGAGACAGTCGGGTTTAATCTGCTTGATGAGTTTCTCGGGGGTGTCCTCATGGAAGATTGTCACGTAGTGGACGGATTCCAGCGCGCCCAGGATATAGGCCCTGTCCTCCTGCGTTACCGACGGCCTGTCGGGGCCCTTGAGCCTGCTGACCGAATCGTCGGAGTTCAGACCCACTATCAGGATGTCGCCCAGCCTGGCGGCCTGCTCCAGCAGGCTAATGTGGCCCTTGTGGATGGGGTCGAAGCAGCCATTTGTGAACACGATCTTCCTGCCCAGGTGGCGCTCCTTTTTCAACGCCTCTTTAAGGTGTTCAAGTTCGACCAGCTTGCTTCCTGCGGTCAGCTCCCTGTTCCTAAAGTGGTGGAGTATCTCTTCCCTGGTGACTATCGCGGTCCCCAGCTTGCCCACCGCCAGGCCTCCGGCGGCATTAGCGGCCATTGCGGCGAGAGGCAGGGGGAGCCCCCCGAAAAGGGCCATGCCGAAGACACTCACCACGGTATCCCCGGCGCCGGTAACGTCATAGACCTCTCTGGATTCTGCGGCTATGTGTTCTGTTTCGCCGTCTTGCATGACCAGAGAAATGCCCCGCTCTCCCCTGGTTACCATCACCGAACGGCAGCCGATAGTTTTCAGCAGTTCCCGCGAGGCCCTTTCGACGTCTGCTTCGCAGTTTACGCTCAATCCGGTGGCTCGGGCGAGTTCCTTTTCGTTAGGCGTAATGGAATGGCAGCCTGAATATTTGGAATAGCTGCTCCCCTTCGGGTCCACCACGACAGGCACGTCATGTCCCCGTGCGATTTCAATGAGTCTCCTCATGAGAGCGGGCGTGAGGACCCCCTTGGC
>CAYVLI010000099.1:0-5922 GCA_964452105.1 uncultured Nitrospinota bacterium | reverse complement strand
CCCGTGCGATTTCAATGAGTCTCCTCATGAGAGCGGGCGTGAGGACCCCCTTGGCATAGTCCGAACAGATGATGCCCTTTATTAGAGGAGCGTGTTTCGTCAGATGCTGGATTATTTCATCAAAAGCTTTCTCTGGGAGAGGATGTTTCTCTTCCCGGTCTATGCGCAGGACCTGCTGGTTGTGCGCGAGGACCCTCATCTTGTGGGTAGTGGGGCTGTTCCGGCAGAGAATGAGCCCGTCAGTGATTACCTCGCTGCCCTCCAGGATCGATTTGAGCCGCTCCCCTTCGGGGTCGAGCCCCACCGTGCCGAGCAGATGCGTTTTGCATCCCAGCGCGGAAAGGTTGCAGGCCACGTTGGCTGCGCCCCCGGGAACGCTCTTCTCGTCTTTCCATTCGAGCACCTGGACCGGCGCTTCCGGGGAGACTCTATCTACCGTACCCCGAATATAGGTGTCCAGCATCATGTCCCCGACTACCAACACCTCCATCTCGTTTTCCGAAGGATTGTGTGAGAAGAAGTCTTTAATGGGTTCCCACAAGAGCAAGCTCTCCTTTAAAGAACGAGGGAACCTTTAAGTCGGCAGGTTCCCCCAAAACGTCATTCATCGGTATTGCTGCTAATCCAGATCGGAGCGTTGTTCGAGGCAATTAAGCATCTGCTCGAGTCGTCCGGGGTCGAACCCGATCATGTGTTCGCCACAGGCGGTGATGACCGGAACGCTCTTCGCTCCGGATATTTCCACCATTTTCTGGAGCGCTTCCCTGTCCTGCGCCACGTTGTACTCTGTGTACTTGATGCCTTTCGCTGAAAGAAACTCTTTCGCCCTGGTGCAATAGGGTCAAGTCGGTGTACTGTAAACAACCACTTCTTCTTCAGCCATCTTTTTTCCCTCCTTTTCAGTGATTAAAAGTTCAGATCTGAATTATTCTTATATACCCTCGCGGGCGAGGGCTTCGATAAGCTCCTTCTGCTTGCCGGTGAGTTTTTTGGGGGTGCTGATAACAATCCGAACGTATAGATCTCCTTTGCCCTTTCCCTTCAGGTGTGGCACACCGTAACCCTTGAGGCGTATTTTGGTGTTGCTGCGGGTGCCCGGTGGGACCTTGATGGTGCGCGTGCCTTGCATGGTTGGCACCTCCAGCGTGGCGCCCAGAGCTGCTTCGGTGAATTTTATTTCACGCTCCAGGTACAGGTCGTCACCACCGCGCCTGAAAATTGGGTGCGTGAGAACGTGCACGGTAAGATACAGGTCTCCTTTGGGGCCGCCGTTCGGCCCCTCACCACCTTTTCCCGCCAGACGCAGTTTTTTCCCCTCCGAGATTCCCGGGGGAATTTTAACCGAGAGTTCCTCATGGCTACCGTTGCGGCGGAAAGAGACCTTCTTTTCGGCCCCTGAGACTGCCTCCTCCAGGGTTATCTTGATGTCTGTGGTCAAATCCTCACCTTTATGAGGAACAGACCCCCTTTGAAAACCCGAACCGCCGAACACATCGCCGAAGTCTATGGTGCGTGCTCTGCCGCGCCTACCGCCTGCGAAGATGCGGCCGAAGATGTCGTCAGTGGAAAAGCCGAAGTCCTTGAAGATGTCTCCTATGTCGAAACCCCTGAAGATGTCCTCCTGCGAGAAGCGCTGCTGGAAGTCGGCGTGGCCGAACATGTCGTACTTCTTGCGCTTCTCCTTGTCGCTAAGGACAGCGTAGGCTTCGTTTATCTCCTTGAACTTCTCCTCAGACGTCTTGTCGTCGGGGTTTCTGTCCGGATGATACTGAAGCGCCAGCTTCCGGTAGGCCTTTTTTATCTGCTCATCGGAGGCTTTCCTGTTCACTCCCAGCAATTCGTAGTAGTCTCTCTTGGTCATCGTTTTAATTAAGTACCAAACAAACGTTAAACCCAAGGCAAGCTGAGTGTTTTTTCAATGCCCGTGGCAAAAAATAGCTTAATCTACAATATACATCCTACTACATAGTTTGGGGCAAGCGAAAAAATTTTTCAAGCCGCTGTCGGTTGATATTTTTACAGGAAATGTGTTGATAGGGGCGGTCGAAAAATGTTAAATAACTTTGGGTCGATGAAAACAGAAAGCGCTGGTTTTTAATATTGGAGGGAGACAAACACGGATGGCCGAGAGCAAGCAGCAAAAATACGTGATTAGATACATGCTGGAAAAGAGGGTGCAAGAGTATGGCGACAGAGTCTTCGTGCACTGGGGCGACCTCAAGCGCACCTACGCCGATACAAACGAGATGGCCAACCGAATGGCCAACGGCTTCCTGGAGCTTGGCCTGAAAAAGGGAGATACCGCTCTCATCTTCATGCCCAACTGCCTGGAGTACCTGGACGCCTGGTTCGGTTTGAGCAAGTTGGGGGTCATAGAGGTGCCAGTGAACAACGCATACAGAGGGAACATCCTCAAATATATCATAAATAACTCCGAAGCCGAGATCATGGTCGTCCACCAGAGCATGCTGGACAGGGTCCACGCGGTGCAGGACGAATTGGAGCACCTGAAGAGGCTGGTTATACTGGCCGATGGAAGGGGCGAACCTCAGCTACCCTCGGACCTCAAGTTCGAGACGGTACCCTACAGGAAACTGGCCGAGTCTTCCTCCGCAACCCCTCCCGATCCGGATATTCAGCACTACGACCTTATGGCGATACTCTACACCTCCGGAACGACCGGCCCGTCCAAGGGAGTGATGGTCCCCTACGCGCAGGTTTACGCCACCATGGATCAGTCCATCAGGTATTACGATTCGGACGATATTTACTATAGCCCTTTCCCCATGTTCCACGTCTCCGGTCAGTATCCCTTTTATACGCTCCTGGTTGTTGGAGGGGGCGTAGTGGGACGCGAAGTGTTCAGCATCTCCTCCTTCTGGGAGGACATAGACAAGTACAACTGCACCTGTACCCTGCTTCTCAGCTCCATGGTTCCCTTCGTTTACAACCAGCCCAGGCATGAGGACGATGCGCAGCATCCGCTTAAGAAAATCCTCATGGTCCCCCTCATAGACGAAGTAGAAGAATTCAAGGAACGATTCGGCTTGCAGGTGATGACCTGCTTCAACATGACCGAGATCAGCACTCCTATCTGCAGCGGAGGGTTCAACCTGGCGGACAACAGCTCATGCGGCCGCGTCCGACCCGGCGCTCAGGTGCGTATAGTGGACGAGCACGATGAAGAAATTCCTCCTCATGAGACAGGGGAGCTCATAGTCCGTACCGACGAGCCATGGACCATGAACGTGGGCTATTGGAAGATGCCCGAGAAATCAGCCGAGGCATGGCGCAACGGCTGGTTCCACACCGGGGACGGTTTCTACAGGGATGAAGAGAACAACTTCTATTTTGTTGACAGGCTCAAGGACGCCATAAGGCGTCGCGGGGAGAACATATCTTCCTTCGAGGTGGAGACAGAGATAAACAGCCACCCGGCAGTTCTGGAGAGTGCGGCGGTGGCGGTGCCCTCGGAGTATTCGGAGGACGAGATAAAAGCTTTTATCGTGCTGCATCAGGGGCAGAAACTCGATCCCGAAGAGCTGGTGATGTTTCTGGAGCCTCGAATGCCCTACTTCATGGTACCCCGTTTTATCGAGTTCGTTAATGAGCTTCCCAAGACGCCGACGGAGAAGGTGAGAAAGCAGGCCCTCCGTGAGGTTGGTATTAACGATAATACCTGGGACATGGTAAAGGCGGGTATAAAGCTTAAAAAGTGAAGCATGACTTACCGCCGACGTTTCTCTCCTGTCGGTGCGTTAAAGGGCTCATCCGGGCTTTTACGCCTGCGCCTTGCCGAATCTTCTTGATCATCGGCGATGGAAGGAGATAAGAATGAAGACGTTATCCGGTCGGGAACGGATTTTAAAGGTATTGAACCTCGAAGAGCCTGACAGGGTTCCCCATTTCGACGGGGTTAATCGCAGGGTAGTTAACGCTATACTCCCCGGAGCTTCTACGGCGGAATTTACGGAATATATGGATCTGGATGCCATAGGCAACACCGATAAAGTCCATAGCTGGAGCTATGAGACGGTGAATGCTGATAAAAGGATAGTGCGGGACCAATGGGGCGCCCTGATGCAATATACCTCGGAGGTTCTGGGCCATCCGCTTGAGCCGGCGATCAAATCCGAGAAGGACCTCGAAGGTTTCGTAGCGCCCGACGCCGATGAGGAATGGCGCTATGATTATCTGAAGAAAGTTTTAAAGAAGTTCAAGGGGCGGCGGGCAGTTTGGGCCCACGCCACAGATGTTTTCAATATAGCGTCTGACTTTTTCCTTGGGCCTGAACGATACTATGAGGCAATGGTGAAAAATCCGGGCCTGGTCGATAGGGTGAACGAGATAGTCTTGGATTACAACCTCAAATATCTCAGAAACTGTCTTGAACTCGGCGTCGATTTCGCTTTTATTACCGGAGATTTTGCCATGACTAACGGGCCCTTCGTCTCCCCGGAACATACGGCCCGGTTTATAACACCGGCATTGAAGAAACAGGTCGAGCTTGCCCACAGCATGAATATGCCCGTACTCAAGCATACCGATGGAAACATCTGGAAAATCTTCGATCTGCTTGTGGAAACCGGTATAGACGGGCTTCATCCCATCGACCCCATGGCGGGGATGGACATAGGGGAAGTAAAGGAGAGATACGGGAACAGGGTCTGCCTGGCCGGGAATGTGAACTGCGGTCCTACCTTGAGCTGGGGAACAACCGAGGAAGTGCGTCAGGAAGTGAAGGATTGCATAAGGAAGGCCGGATACGGCGGCGGTTATATCTGCATGTCCAGCAATTCGATCCATTCCGGAGTGAAGCCGGAGAATTACGTAGCCATGGTGGAAGCTATCAGGGAATTCGGGAAATATCCCCTGGAGATGGATTGAATTTTAGCGCCAGGCCTCTTATAAACGGTTCATGCATACGAGGTTAAATCATGGTGAGGCCGCCGCTGATGCTGAGAGTTTGGCCGGTTACGAAATCCGCATCAGATGATGCAAGGTATGAGACTGCGGCCGCTATGTCCTCAGGCTGGCCTATCCTTCTCAGGGGCGTGGCTTTAACGAGGGCCTCGGTGACTTTCCTGGCCCGCTCCGTGTCCTCTGCTATTTCGTAATATAGGGGCGTCTCCGTGGGGCCGGGGCACACAACATTGACGTTTATCTTATGCCTGGCCGCTTCGCGAGCTATCGATTTGGCGAAGGCGATTATGGCTCCCTTGCAGGCCGAATATATGGCCTCGCCGGAATTCCCTACTTTACCCGCGTCGGAGGATATATAGATTATTTTTCCATTTTCCTGCTTTATCATCTCCTTGAGCACGGCGTGGGTGCAGTAGATGGCTCCCTTCAAGTTTACGGCGATGAGTTTTTCCCACAGTTCCTCCGTAGTGTCTATGAAAAGGGCCTGTTTTTCCCATCCCACGTTATTGACCAGCACGTCTATTCTCCCGAACCGCCCGTAAATCCGTGCGATGGCGTCGTCCACCTGCGCCTTATCGGTGATATCGGCGCTCAGCGCCAGGGCATCCCGGCCTATGTTATTTACCTCTTTAGCCGCATCCGACCCCGTCTTAGAATCGAGCTCCAGGATGGCGATATGTGCGCCTTCCCGGGCAAGCCTCATGCAGATGGCCCGCCCTATGCCCCTTCCCCCTCCTGTAACCAGGGCAACCTTGTCCTTTAAACGCATTGCGGTTCCTCCCCCGTGTAACAAAATTGCAAAACCAACCTGATTTGCATTTCATGATAGGATAGCCGCAGCATGAGAAAAGCTGAAAGCACGGCTATTGAGACGCATGGCCGAACAACTATCCCTGCCGTCGAATAGAGCCTGTTCCTCGGGCATCAGGCGTCTTGAATGATGTTTTCCCACCTGCTGAGCAGGTATGATTTCTCTTGCTCGAATACTTCCGCCTGCTC
>CAYVLI010000098.1:5230-8135 GCA_964452105.1 uncultured Nitrospinota bacterium | reverse complement strand
GGGACCCACGTTTTTACGTGCTTATTGAAAAACTCTCTCTGCACCTTTCGGCAGTGAACCGCCTTGCTGGAATCTCCTCCTTCGAGTGCTTTTATTTCCTCCTTCAGTATCTTCCACATAAACTCGAACTCGACGCTTATATGGTCCGGTATTCCGCCATAGTCAGGGGTAAAATCGAAGCCGTAATATTTGTAAAACCGGTTTACTTCGGCTGTTGTTTTCCCCCAGAGCAGGCCGGCGTCATCTCCGGTTTCAAGGTTGATTGATTCATAGGGGGGGAGATGCTTACCGGGCCCGATGAAAATTCGGGTGAATTCGCACTGTAGTTCTTCGATGAAATCTTTCAGTTCATCAGGGCCCGGCTTGTGTGATGGTAAATAGCCGTTCTCCACCAGAGGCCTCATCATTTCACTTCCCTGCAACTCAGAATAAAACTCGGATGTTATCTCTCGGTTAAACAGGAACGAGAGAAATTGATAGAAATTTATTCTGCTTTGCACATCTTCTAAGCGAGTCATAACCTGAGCCTTTTAAATTAGGGACCATCACTTTATACGAGGGTAACGGTGACCACCGTGTCAAACCATCTCTGTGCCCCGCCAACAGGCTCGGGGCTGTTGGGTATCACCCAGTTGGGGTGCACGCCTTTATCCTTCCACCATTTCAGCTTGAGGTCCACATCCCCGTCATTCCCTTCGGGGGATTTTTTGCCGGATGCGTAACGCCCGTATTCCCAATGCCCACAATGATGCGAAATAGCGATTACGCCGGGAACTATCTCCTCGGTTACTTTGGCTTTAGTAATGATTTCGTCTATTGAGGATTTGACTTTTATTTTCTGTCCGTCCTTTATACCCAACTGTTTCGCAGTGACAGGGTTAATCCAGCCGGGGTTATTATGATACAGTTCGGTGAGGTACTTGCAGTTCTGGGTTCGAGAATGGGTCTGCACGTTTCGTTTATAAGTGGTGAGAATCAACTCACCATTTTTCATCTTCTGGTGTTCCGGGATAGGAACGTACGTCGGTAAAGGAGGCAATCCTTTTGATTCCATTTCGTCGGAATATATGGAAAGCCTTCCCGTGCTGCGACCGACCTTATCCGGCTTGAATCCCAGGTATGCCACACCATTTATCATCTGGCCCACGTAGTTTTTGCCTTTCTTCGAGTCGTATTTATCACCTTTGAAGATCAGGCCCGTCTTCTTGTTAACGGTGGTTCCTGCAAGCTCTTTCCCGCTCAACTTTTTTGCATGAGAACTATACTGAGGTTTGGCTTTCGGATCGTACCAGGCGCCGTGCTTCTTCATGTACTCGAAGCCACCCGCCTCTCTGACTCCTGACGTGTGTTCGCAGGCATCCCTCACGAATTCTTCAGTCGAAGAGAAGGGCAGCCACTTCTCCATCCCGCCCCCTATCCTTTTTGCCAATTCTATGCACACGTCCTTGAAATCCCTAACCTCCCCGAGGGGCTGGATGATAGGCTGACGGATGTAATACTCCGGTATACTTTCCATGGAAACCATATCCTCCCAATCCCATCGCTCGAGATAGGTGGCATCCGGGAGAACGATGTCGGCAAGGGCGGCTGTTTCTCCGAAAAACGGGTCGACGACTATAAAATATGGAATGTACTCCTCATTAGAGAGTATTTCGATATTTTCCTTGCAGTTTCCGTTTGCGTAAACCGCATTGTAGCAGTAGGTCATGTAGATTTCGGGCCTGCCGTATTTACCCTCTTTGATTAATCTCAGCACCTGATTGCTCACGTGGTGGTTGGGAAAAGGGATGTTTTCTCCATTCAGTATCTTGAGCTTCTTATTGTGGTTATGGGGTTTAGGGAAAGAGTTCTTCCAATGTGCGCCCACTGCCTTTAAACGGCCGCCTTTGTTGTCCAGGTAGCCGCAGACGGCCTCGAGCATGAGGGCGGCTCGTTCGTTCTGGATGCCGTTATAGTGTTGTACCAACCCCCTGTAGGATAACACCGTAGCGGGTTTCGCGGTTGCGAATCTACGGGCTATCTCTTCTATCTTCTCAGCGGGCGCTCCGCTCACACCCTCCGCCCATTTCGATGTATACTGCTTGAGGTGGTCTTTGAGCTGTTGGACGGTGACGTTGGTCCAGGTCTCTATGTATTCTCTGTCGTAGAGTTCATTCTGCATAATATAATTGGCCATGGCCAGGATGACTGCGCCATCTGTACCGGGGCGTATGGGTATCCACTCGTCCGACCTGGCGGCTGTGTTTGATAGACGGATGTCGAAGGTTACCATGGGTATCCCCCGCTCGTTCCTGGCCTTTATGATGCGCTGGGAGAGAGGTATGTGAGAGGTGTGGGTCTCGAAGACGTTTGAGCCGAAGTTGAGTATGAAATTGGTGTTATTTACGTCGTTGATGTCATAGTGATGTCCCCAGGTGAGCTCCTGGGCCACCCATTTGGCGCCTTCACATATAGAGGTATGGTTTCCTATAGTGCCTGTGCCGTAAGCCGCCAGGAAATAACTCTTTACTATCTTGCTTGAGCTGGCCTTCATGCGCCCATAATGGAACATGAATTTTTCCGGTTTTCCTTCTTTCCTGAGCTTCTTGAGCCGGGGTACAATCTCATTGAAGGCTTCTTCCCAGGTTATGCGCTTCCATTTGCCTTCACCACGTTTACCCATGCGTTTGATGGGATATAGCAGGCGGTCTGGGTCGTAGGCCTGGTTGACCCCACCCTGTCCCCGGGCGCAGATGACGCCGTTGGTGCGTGGCAGTTTAGGGTTTCCTTCTATCTTAACGATTCTGCCGTCCTCGACGTAGCCGATGATTCCATCCCTGACCACACACTGCCAGCAAGCAGAAGGAATTGCCTTTCGCTCCTTGCCGGTAGTCGGCGAGATATCCCTTCCTGCTTTAATGAGGGG
>CAYVLI010000098.1:0-5130 GCA_964452105.1 uncultured Nitrospinota bacterium | reverse complement strand
CCTTTCGCTCCTTGCCGGTAGTCGGCGAGATATCCCTTCCTGCTTTAATGAGGGGTTTCCCCTTGAGAGAACTGCTCGCCAGAACTTTATTTGTGCCGAACCCTGAAATAAATGCTCCTGCAGCAGCGCCAAGTTTAAAAAAGTTCCGCCTGGTCATTTTCCCCTGCATTATTTACCCTCCATTTAAGCCAGCAGATTTTCTGCGATTCAGAGACGGTTACACCTCTACTTTCTTGCCGGCGATCCCGTATCCCTGAAAGCAAGCGTATTTTTGTTCATCTGGTTGGACTCTTTTATCTCTGCGTAAAAATCATCATCAAGCCCGATAAAGTAGCATTGGGGATCGGTTTTCAACTCCGGCCTCAGGTGACGTGTCTCGTTTGAAGCTATAAGTCGAGATATTTTACTTTTGGGGTCATTCAAATTGCCTGCGATTCTGGCACGACCCTGGCAGGTATTGACGCAAGAGGGGACGATGCCCTCTGCAAGACGGTGAGCGCATAGGGTGCATTTATTTGCCGCTTGCATATCCGGCGACCCGCCGGCGGCTATCACAGGGTCCAGAAATCTTGCGCCATAGGGGCAGTCATTCACGCACGCCCCGCAGCCTATGCACCTGTCCTGGTCTATGAGAACCACGCCATCGGGGCGCTGGTAGGTGGCGCGTTTCATATATTTAGTGCGGCTGCCGTCCGGGAAGGTGTGTATCGCTTCTATTTCATCTACCGGGCAGTTTTCAATGCAGGGAGGGTTGGCGCAGTGGTTGCAAAGCCAGGGTATGAATGTACGTCTCATATATGGAAAAGAGCCCGATTCCTTTTCCCCCACACCAGAGCGGAATACGCTTAATCTGATATCGAACTCTGTCTTACAAGCTACTGCGCAGGCTTTGCACCCTATGCAGCGCCTCAAATCCACCAGGAACCCCCATCTGACGGGGCCGGTAAACCTCCGCACCGCTTCCGCGGTTCCAGAGAGCGCAGTCATGCTCAGGCCAGCCGCTAACCCTGCTCCCGCGGCTAACTTGATAAACTCGCTTCGAGTAACCCCTTCTCGCCCATCTTTCATAGCGTCAGGTCCTCCATGCCTTACGTTATTACCCTAATCATTGCTCCGCCTATCCCTCGCGTGATTGTGAGGACAAGTTATATTAAAAGCAATTATCGTACCAAGATGAGGATTTTTATCAATTATTCTCGATGCTACTGCGGGATGGTCACCCTGATGCCTGGATTGGGATTCTATGGGGAGGTTACAAGTCGCAAAGGTGCGTAAAGAGAGGGAAATTGATTTAGAGAGCCCGCAGCGGCTAAATTGCTTCTCACTCTTGTATGGAGTTAGTTAGATGGTAATAACCTTCAGGGCATGCCCTTTTGTGTTATGTATGGCGTTACAGGTGGGGAAATATGTTACCAAACGGTAACGTCGGTTACCCTATCGTAACCTGAAGATCGGACCGGTAGTTGGAATTCATTTTTTAAAGGTGGTATTTTTTTATCTTTTCCCACAGATTTTTCCTGCTTATTCCCAGGGCATCTGCGCTGCTGCCCTTGTTTCTTTTGAAAGCTTCCAGGGTCTTCTCGATACACTCCTTTTCATACTCTTCAAGCATCTCAGACAAGATTTTATCGGCTGGTGGATGGCGGACGTATTCACTCGTCTTCTCACTGTGATTGAGGACTTCCGAAGGCAGGTGTTCTGCTAATATCGCCTCACCATTACACAAGATGGCAGCCCGTTCTATTATATTTTGCAGTTCCCTTACGTTTCCCTGGAAAAAGTAGCTGAAGAGCGAACGTGCGGCCGGCATGGAGATAGATTTGATGTCCTTCCCCAATTGGGTAGAATAAGTTCTGATGAAATGGTCAACAAGGATGGGTATATCCTCTCTTCTTTCCCTCAACGGTGGGATATGTATGGGAAATACATTGAGCCTGTAAAACAAATCTTCCCGGTAATGCCCTTCTTCCACCTCCTTTAGCAGGTCCTTCTTCGTGGCACAAATCACCCTTGCGTCCACGCTTATTGTGCGGTTCCCTCCCACCCGTTCAAATTGTTTCTCCTGCAGGACCCTGAGCAGCTTAACCTGCAAGGGAAAGGTGAGTTCACCGATTTCATCCAGAAAGATGGTCCCGTTATTGGCTAGTTCGAAACGTCCTTTCCTCTGTTTGTAGGCGCCGGTGAATGCGCCTTTTTCATGGCCGAAGAGCTCGCTTTCCAGCAAGCTTTCCGAGAGCGCGGGACAGCTTACCTTAATGAATGGCTTACCTTTTCTGTTGCTGTTGGCATATATGTTTGCGGCTACCAACTCTTTGCCTACTCCGCTCTCTCCCTGGATGAGGACGGTAGAGTCTGTGACCGCAACGGTTTCGATTAGATCCAGCACCTCCTTCATAGCCCTGCTTTCCCCTATCATTTCTGGGCCCATTTTGGCATTCTTGAGTTCTTCCTGGAGCATTTTGTTCTCTTTTTGAAGTCGCCTATAGTCTTGAATTCTCCTTAATATAACTATGAGTTCATCCAATTCGAAGGGTTTGGTGACATAATCGTATGCGCCCATCTTCATGGCTTCCACAGCCGACTCTATAGTCCCGTATGCAGTAATCAGAATAACTTCGGGGTGAAGCTGCATCTCTTTTATCTTCTGAAGCAATTCTATCCCGCTCAGGCCGGGCATTCGCAGATCGCTTATCACGACATCGAATTCCTCTTCCATCATCAACGCCAGCCCATCCCGAGCTTGAGAGGCCACAACGACCATAAAACCTTCTTGCTCGAGGCCTTCTTTGATGGAGTATCGTACCAGTTGCTCGTCATCTACTACCAGAACCTTGAAATCGTCCATAAGCGTCAAACGCCTTCTTTGAAGCTAAGGTCATATTTCCGAACCGCTTCCGCCGCGTTGAGGGGAAGCATTACCGTAAAAATAGACCCATGGCCGGGTTTGCTTTTTACGGTGATGGTCCCCTCGTGCCTTTTTATGATTGCCATGCTCACGGTCAACCCCAGACCGGTGCCGTTTCCAATTCCTTTGGTCGTGAAAAATGGATCGAATATCTTCGATTGTATTTCCTCCGGTATTCCTATTCCGTTGTCCTCTACCGTAATACAACAGCAGTGTTCACACTCGCTGACGCTCACTTTGATGGCGCCTCCCGCTTCCATGAAACTTGCGCTGTTGAGGAGGAGATTCATCAGCACCTGTTCGATCTGATATTCGTCCACGAAAAGGTTTTTTCCATCAAAGCTGAGCTCTTTTTCCACGGAAATATTCTGTTCCTTTCCCAGGGAGTGTTGAAAAATGGACACCACGGTATCAACCGTTGAGTTTATATCCACGGGTCTCAGCTCCGGCGGCCTCTCCTGAGCAAAATCGAGAAGCTGTTTTATTATCTTTTCTATTCGTTTCAATCCGCCCTTGATGAAGGTAAGATATTCCTTGTTCCTTGGAGGTTGGTCTGTCTTAATGAGTTGATTAACCAGGTTAAGAACGCCTCCCAACGGGTTATTTATTTCGTGTGCGACGCCTGAAGCCAACACTCCTATGGAAGCCATCTTCTCCCTCTGGATCATGATCTCCCTGCTCTTTTCGGCTTCCTCCTCAGCCGCTTTCAGCCGGTCCAACATCCGGATAAAGCTCTTTTGAAGTTTCCCGATTTCGTTGTTCCTTGTTACGGGGTTTTTCACATCATATTCCCCGGATTTAATGTCGTCCATGCTTTTGGCCAGCTTTTCTATGGGATGGATAAGCCTGGAGGACATTGCGGTGACGGCGCCCAGAAATATGCCCATGAAAGCCAGGGTTATGAGAATTATTTTCTTGGTCAGCGCCATCACCCGGACGTTTATTGCTTGTGTTGACAGACCTATGCGAAGAGTGCCCCATCTCTTGGTGGATATGGCCAGAGGGGTGGCTATATCGAGTATCTGCTTCCCTGTTCTGGGATTCGTGTAAAATTGAGCCAGCGTGGTTTTGCTGAGTACGGCTTTCCTGGTTATGTCATCATCGTAAACCTTGCCGAATTCCATCAGATTGTTATGCGCTTCCACTCTGTTATTTGTATCCAGAACCATAGCATAGACGACCCTCAGATCTTCGGTTCCCATAATCTCGGCTATATAGTTGTCCAGAAGCCCGGCTTCCTCTACCAGGCCGAGCTCTTCGTACAGCAACGTATTAGTTACCGATATGCTTATGTTTTTAGCCAGTAACCTGCCGTCCATGATAAGATTTTCGCGGATGAGCGCTTTCTCTCTTCTCACTATAAGAAATCCAAAAGAAGACATTATCGTAATCACTATGATCAGGGTCAGGAGCACAAACTCGAAGCGCAAACTGTGCACTTTATCAGGTTTCACTTTAAAAATAGAGCCTGGGATGGCAGCCATTTCCGCACCCTTTGGGGATAGCATTAAACATTTTTCTCACTCCCTTATAGTCGTGATCGCTTGCTTCAACAAATCCATGTCTGAATTCCGGGTCCCAGGTTTGAAGCATTTTCCGGGTTGCAGGGTCTTTCGTATCGATTTTGAGGAGGGCTTTTTTAATCGAATCCACCAATTCCTTCGGGGTGTCTTTCCTAACCGCTATGGGCACGCTGGGAATAGGGGCGGATTGAAAGATGAATTTCAGTCCCTTCTTCCGGTATTTATATGCGATTACATCCTTTACTGCTCCGGCATCGAATTCTCCCTTAAGCACCGCTTTTGCTACCGAATCATGGTGCTTAAGGTTAATGAAACTTTTCAGATCCTGGAGGTGAATTCCAGCCCTGGCAAGGTAGTAACGAGGGAAGAGATTCCCGGACGTGGATTTTATCGAGGCAAAGGCAAAAGACTTCCCCTTAAGGTCCTTTAATTCATTTATCGGACTGTCTTTACGCACGATAGTAATGCTGTGGTAATAAGGGTATCCATCGTGATTTAAGGGTCTCATTATGGGTATTGCTCCGAATTTCTTATGTGCCTCCAGGTAGGTGACCGCCCCGAACGAAGCCACATCAGCATCGCCCTTGGCCAAAAAATTAACCGCGTCCGCATAAGTTCTTCCCAGCTTGAGCTCAAACTTATATGGGGTGTTCCTGGTGAGATAATCCATTATAGGTTGATAATTTTGGTACATGATCCGGG
>CAYVLI010000097.1:3813-8138 GCA_964452105.1 uncultured Nitrospinota bacterium | reverse complement strand
CATGGCCCATAGAACTTACCTCTCTTTTCAGCGGATTCTACAGTAAATTCGAAGATTCGCTGCCATTCCGTATCAGTCCTTGAAAAGAAATCAATGTTGCCAAGCTGAATGTTTTTTGAACTGGTGGAGCAGACGGCCTCGCAAGGCTCAGGTATCTGCTTTAAGTTGGGAGCGTGGAAGTTTAGCATTCTATGTTCGGGAAAGAAAGCCAGAATTGTGAAAGGGATTCCTTCGCATGCGGAACCAAGAATCACTCCGACACGTCCAAGCTATTGAGGTTACACCTACGAGAAGAATAATGCGGATTTATTTAATGAAATAAAGCTTCTTATCAAAATAAAACAACTTTTAATCAAAACTGTTGCAACATGACAGGCCCACGGACTGTGAATAAATTGTGAATGAAATATTCACACTCAGCCCAAATCAGGCCAAATTGAAAAATTACCTCAGAGCGAAAAATCTTTGTAAAATCAATGAATCAGCACGCTATCCAAAAACAGCCAAATTTGAGAATTTCGTCGAAATAGGATTAGGAATCCCTTGCTCTATCCACCTGAGCTACGGGGGCACCTATGGGTACTTTTTATCATTTGCAACAGAGCCTGTCAATACGGCAAGCCGCCAGCGCAGAACGTACTGAAGGCGGCCGCTATGGGCCGCCTTTGACTTATAGGACTTACTGCCTATTTGCTTCTCAAACCACGAAGGGCCGGTTTTTCTCCTTGCTGATATCCATAAAAAGATTGGGTATGTCCTTCGACGGCTGGCCGAACTCGGCTTCCGGCTTTCTATTAAAAGCGATGGACTCGGTGGGACACGGTGAAACGCAGATGCCGCAGCCGATGCACCGCTCCCTGGCCACCACCGCGTAATCACCGTCGCAGGTGATGGCTCCCACCTGGCAGCGCTCCACGCATATCTCGCACGCCGTGCAGGTATCCGGGTCTATCTCTGCATAGAAGTTTGATCTGGCTACCGCCGTATCCAGGTTATACTCGGTCATTCCCCGCAGGATGCCGCAGCAGCAGCCGCAGCAGTTGCAGATGGCCCGATGGTCTGCGTAGGTGTTCATCGAACAATGCACGAGGCCCGCTTCCTCGGCTTCGTCGAGCACCTTCAGGGCTTCCTCTTTGGAGACCTCCCGGGCCAGGCCGTTCTCGACGTAATACTCGGCTATCTCTGAGAACATCATACAGGCGTTGACCGGTTTGTCGCACCCCTCGCCAAGCAGCTTCTTCTCCACCCGGCAGATGCAGTCGGCCACGGCCACCTTCGTTGCCCGGTCTATCATGTCGGACACGCTCTCGTACGGGAAAACCTCTAACTTTGCAGGGATTTCTTTTATTGCGGGGATAACCTTGAAGTATGGTCGTTCGCTGCTGAAGATTTCCTTTGCGAAGCCTTCCTTGGAGTACTCTTCATGCATCTCCGCGAACTCTCTGTCCATCTGCCCGAGCTGGAACTCGTATATACCGGGGGCATAGGGCATGATGCTGTAAGCCAGGCTATCCCCTCGCCTGCTTCTGTAGATTCCCCCTTTTTTCGACAGGGCGTATAGCCTGTCCGCCGTTTCCGCCTCGTCTGCGCCCAATCGTGATGCGATCTGGTCCGCCGTCTCCGGGAGCAGTTTCAATGCCTGCGCCAGCTCAGCTTCGTCCTCGGTGTAAATCCTCTTGAGTATCCTTATCTCCACTCCGCTCTCTGTTTTCGGGTAACCCATGGACAGGCCGTTCAGCCTCTCCTGCAGCTTCTCGTAAATATTCTCCGCCATGGTTATGCACCCCCTTGCTGATATACTGAATCAATGCCGAAACCGCTGTTAACTACTCAGATATTAACAGAAAGCTACGACAATTGTAACTCCAATCCTGAGATGGATTTATGACTGTGCCGGTATAAGTCGCTTGCTTCAAGCGCTATCCTGATAATAAAACATTTTTGGACGACCACGAGGGGTCGCCCCTGTTCGATGATGGGAAAGCTCAGATATAATGTGAGGGGTGAAGATTGTCATTCCGCTAAAAACGCCCTCATGGCCTCACAGGTGGCATCGCCTTCGCCAAGCAGTATGGTGGCGTGGTTTGCCCCCTTCACTTCCACCAGCTTGCAATCGGGAATGGAACCCACCACGAACTGGGCCGTCTCTGGTGAAACGATGGGCGGACCTCCCAGGAATCTTTCAGGAGCCCACAGGAACAGAGTCGGGCACTGAATTCTGGAGAAGTTGCTGAGGGGATCGTAGTTTTTCAAAGCCGAGAAATCCTCCATAGCCGTTTCTGCGGACATCTTGGGGCTGGCGCTTCCATCATCATTTTGCCCGACGTCATAAGTATAGACCCTCTCCGCATATTCGGTCCAGGTATCCCCATACGCAGACCTCACGGTTTGCAGGTAGGCATCGATGGACGGATAGCTGGCTTCCAGCCTGTCTATCATGGGTTTGATTGTCTTTATGGCGGTGTCGTACCCTTCCGGCGAACCGCTTCCTCCTCCGTCCACCAGGACCAGCTTGTGAACGCTTTCAGGGATGTGCGCCGCAAAAAAAGCGACGATGGCGGCGCCGAGGGAGTGCCCCAGGATAACCGGTTTTTCTATTGATAATGCGTCGAGCAGTTCCTGCAAGTCTGCGGCGTGTCGAATAAGGTTGTATCCGCTCCCGGGTTTGCCGCTGTTGCCGCGCCCTCTCAGGTCGTAGGCGATGATGCGATGCTGAGGCGACAGCTTCTCACCCAAACTGTCGAAGTACCTGCAATTTGCCGTGAGGCCGTGCACGCAGACTACTGGTTTTCCTTCGCCCGGCCAGTCCGCATAATGAATATTTATGCCATTTATCGTTATATCACCTTCTCGCATTTCAACCACCTCCGCAGGGGATTTTAGAGAGACCGCACATGACTTCATGCATATTATACACTCAAAGCCGTATAATGGAGATTACTGCTTTTACCTGTAGGACCCGTTCTTCCATTCTCTGAGATTCTCTAAAACAATCTATGGCTTCCCTGGAGAATATTTTACCTGGTCTTGGGCTATGTGACGCCATCTTGTTTCCTGTTCC
This sequence comes from uncultured Nitrospinota bacterium, assembly GCA_964452105.1. Taxonomy (GTDB): domain Bacteria; phylum JAUXIQ01; class JAUXIQ01; order JAUXIQ01; family JAUXIQ01; genus CAYVLI01. The sequence continues at coordinate 5,077 of CAYVLI010000097.1, read as the reverse complement.
AATTCTTCCAGGTAATGCGCTCCCATGCTGACAGTTCGGGGAGTGATTATAAATATGCGAGCTGATTGCCACTTGAATCCGAGGTCCAGAATTATGGCTCCACCCACTCCATCCAGGTTCATGGGAATAGGATGCCCGACGGCCTTTCCTAATTCCTCCTCTATTAGCTTTGCAAATCGACAATAAATATCGAATACTCCCTCCTCGCGGGCTATTTTTAATAATATCGGCGTTCGCGGGTCCTCTTTGTGTAGGGGAATGCCGAAACCAGCTACCCGCTGTCCTGTTCTTAGAGCTTCGTCGACTATCTTTTGCGCCTCGCCCCTGAGGCTATCGTCGCTTATACCTGAATTTTGATTATTCAACGTTTCAACGTGTTCCACCAACATTTTTGCAAATTGCTCTCCCGCGCCTCCTGTCCAATCACCGAAAACAAGAACCCCTGCCGCAACTGCCGCCTGAATCGGTGATCCGTAGGAAGCTAAACACCGGCTCATCATCGCAGGCGGTGCGATACCATGCTCCATCGATGCCGAGAGCAAGGCATCTAAAACTTTCGCTTGTCCCTTCGAAGGCAATTCCCCCTTGAGGATGAGAAACATCATCTCTGTGAACGTCACTTTCCCCACCAAATCACTGAGTCTGTGTTCCCGAATTATCACATCCTCTTCATCTTCCCTGCTCACTATCTCAGAAATGGCTGTCTCCCATTCAGTCATATCCCTTGCGCCCATGATCAATACCTCCCCTCTTTCGTATGGAACACGATTAGCTTATCATCCCAATATAAGCAGGTGCATAGAAATCAGAATTTCGGACATAGCGGGGAACGGCAGGCCGAGAGCTTTAACGAAGGCATGATGTCGATTTACAAACCAACAAGATCAAGGGTCTTTCAACCCACGGCATCTGCACCCTTCTCAGTTCATTCCTGCGCCCTCTCCGGGACTGCTTTAAATCCTGCTTCGGCTGAGTTATATCACGCCGGCAGGTAACTTTCCCGAAAACATTTCCTTTATTTCCTCCTACCGAAATGCTCCGCACCCGTCTTTTTAGCAGTCTGTTCGCATGAGATCAAAGGTATCTAAAAAAGCTGGTTTGTGGCGCGTACCCCTGATATAATCCCGTCGCCCCCTCTGACGGAATCCATCAAGGATATCCAATCGATTACCGCATAAACAAAAGGAGTAAAAATAATGTTCAGGACCAAGATTTGCGAACTGTTCGGGATTCAGTACCCCATAATATCAGGAGGCATGGTCTG
>CAYVLI010000097.1:0-3713 GCA_964452105.1 uncultured Nitrospinota bacterium | reverse complement strand
AGATTTGCGAACTGTTCGGGATTCAGTACCCCATAATATCAGGAGGCATGGTCTGGATTGCCAGGTCGGAACTGGCCGCCGCGGTCTCAGAAGCTGGAGGCCTCGGCCTTATTGGTGCAGGCAGTATGACTCCGGAGGAACTGCCCCTGGAGATAGAAAAGGTAAGGGAACGAACCGATAAACCTTTTGGAGTGAACATACCGCTGGCCAACCCCAGGTCGGAGGCGCACATAAAGACCTGCATCGACAAAAAGGTGAGCGTGGTTTCCACCTCCGCGGGCAGCCCCAGGAAATACACAGGAGCGTTCAAGGATGCAGGCATATCGGTAATACACGTTGTGCCCTCGCCGAGGCTTGCAGAGAAGGCCGCGGCGGCGGGTGTGGATGCCATCGTGGCCGAGGGTTACGAGGCGGGAGGGCATAACGGTTTCGAGGAGATAACCACCATGGCCCTCATACCTCAAGTGGTGGATGCAGTGGATACGCCCGTTGTCGCCGCCGGAGGAATAGCCGACGGCCGTGGGTTTGTGGCGGCATTGGCTCTGGGCGCCGCCGGGGTTCAGATAGGGACCCTATTCGCCGCCAGCACGGAGAGCGCCGGGCATCCACGTTACAAGGAAGCCCTCCTGACGGTGAAGGATGTGGGGACGGTGATCACGGGGCGCAATATAGGCCCCACCCGCTGCGTTCGCAATAAACTCGCCGATGCCATCATACAGGAAGAAGCCAGAGGTGCGACTCCCGAAGAATTGCTGGAGTTCATAGGCGGCGGGCGTTCGAGGATGGCTTCCGTGGAGGGAAACGTGGAAGATGGGTCGCTCTATTGCGGCCAGATAGCCGGTCTAATCAGGGAGATAAAACCCGTAAAAGAGATCTTTGACCAGATAATCGCTCAGGCGAAAGAGGAACTGGAGGGTTTGTACAACAGGAACATGGGATAGAGACGTAGAGGGGAACCGGCGATATGCCAGCCCGTTCAGGATATATCAAAATTTATTTTATTTTGGTATTAAGTTGTGTTAACCTTGAAAGCCTATTCACCAGGGATGTGATTTTAAGCTGATGAGTTATGGATTTCACAAACTAATTATGAGGAGACAGGGGTATAGCCATGGAATTCACCAAAATCTTACTTGAGGAAAAGGATATACCGAAGCAGTGGTACAACATTTGCGCCGACATGCCCAACCCGATGCAGCCCGTGTTGCATCCCGGTACAGGCCAGCCGGCGGGCCCGGACGACCTGGCGCCGTTGTTCCCCATGGCGCTCATAATGCAAGAGGTTTCACAGGATAGATGGATAGACATACCCGAACCGGTCCTTGACGCTTACAGTCTATGGCGGCCCACTCCCATGTATAGGGCACGTCGCCTCGAGAAAGCACTCAAAACTCCAGCCAGGATTTATTATAAATATGAGGGTGGGAGCCCTGCAGGAAGTCATAAGCCGAATACCTCTGTGGCACAGGCATACTACAATTCCGCCGAAGGAGTGAAACGTCTTGCCACCGAGACAGGAGCGGGCCAGTGGGGGAGCGCTCTCAGCATGGCCTGCGCTTTCTTCGGCCTCCAGTGCAAGGTGTACATGGTAAAGGTTAGCTACAATCAGAAGCCCTACCGGAAGTCCATGATGAGGTCTTGGGGTGCAGAGGTCGTCCCGAGCCCCAGCGAGGATACTCAGGCGGGGAGGGGTGTGCTGGAGGCGGACCCACAATCCCCCGGGAGCCTGGGCATCGCCATAAGCGAAGCCGTAGAGGATGCCGCCAGCCATGACGATACCAAGTATTCATTGGGAAGCGTGTTGAACCACGTCCTCCTCCACCAAACGGTGGTGGGACTCGAAGCCAAAAAGCAGATGGAGCTGGCGGGGGACTACCCTGATGTTGTTATAGGCTGCATCGGAGGCGGAAGCAACTTCGCCGGGCTGAGCTTTCCCTTCGCGGCGGACAAGATTGCCGGTAAGGATGTGGCACTGTTGGCCGCAGAGCCCATGGCATGCCCGACTCTGACCAAAGGACAATTCCTGTACGATTTCGGCGACACCGCTCAATTGACTCCGCTGGTCGCCATGTACACGCTGGGCCACGATTTCATCCCACCGGGAATTCATGCCGGAGGCCTGAGATATCATGGAATGTCGCCGCTGGTGAGCCAGCTTTATAAGGACGGAATAGTAGAGGCTTGCGCCTACCATCAGGTAGAGGTGTTCAAGAGCGCCGTCGAGTTTGCCAGGGTACAGGGCATAATACCTGCTCCAGAGAGTGCACATGCGATAAAAGCGGTGATGGACCAGGCCGTCATTGCCAGGGAGGAAGGGAAAGAGAAAACCATACTCTTCAACCTGAGCGGGCACGGGCACTTCGATCTGGGCGCTTATGAGGATTTCATGGACGGTAATCTGAAGGATTACGAATACTCCGAAGAGGCGGTTCAGACCTCCATGAAAGTCCTGGAGGGACTTCCCAAACCAGAATAAAAGGTATGGCCTGCGAATAGTTAAAAAGAGAGGCGGGATGATTTTATAGTCCCGCCTCTCTCTTTTAGCCTGTAAATTGATGTTTTAAGCACATTATTTCTGTTTGGGCAAACTGTTTTTTCAGGTCTTCAAAGTTGTAATGCCAGCCTATATCAGATAGACGGCAAGCATAATTGCTATAGAGCGGCATGAGGGTATCATATCATGTTCCCTTGAGACCGGTTCGGCATTTCCCGCCCGGCTTTCTTTTTTATAATAAATATTGAAGCGTAAGATTATCATTTATGAGGAAATAAGTTCGGAAAAATTTCATTTTCCTCTTTCTACCCGCCTTTTTGTTTCAAAAGACCAAAAGTTCACGGAAAATATCTTTCATGCAACTTCTCTCTCAAAAGCATTGAAGTTTAAGATAGGTAGGAGCTTGCAACGCCATAATCGCATCGGAATTGTGGAAACATTACCCACTACAGAGAAAATTTATCCAATAAAACCAATAATTATTGATATGCTAACAGGGAACACCCTCCATTCTCGTAAATCCACATTCATCATGTGCCGCCGGTTAAAATCCCTTAAATCAATGTTAAACCTATGTTTTTTGGAACTCAACCGACATAAATACGGGGTATTTTAAATATTGGAAAGGTTCTGGCATAAATTTTGCTCACTTAAATTACGCGGCGATAAAGGGGGTCGATGAACGTATTGCACCGTAACCTTTTAACCTTAACTGATGAGCCCATAACAAAATTCTATTTGAAGAGGGAGAATATATAATGAAATGCAGTAAATGCAATGGGTTCATGTTCAGAGACGAATTCCGCCAATGGGGCAAGGTTTACCCCTATTACCGCTGCGTCCATTGCGGAGACCTTATCGACCCCATCATTCTTCAGAACCGGATGGATTCAATCCAGGGCAAAAAGCCTAAAAAGGTGGCAAAGCCCCGCTTCAACTGGACCTGATACATGCCCGATTCTGATTGTAAAGCTTCAATATTCAGTTGCTACAAGCACTGAATATCCGTTGAAACCATTACGACTTCCGATAAGATATGGAAATTAGGCTATAGAAATGTTTCCATATTTTCTGGAATAGAACAACCAACCGCTATTTAAAATCCCTATATTTGCGCGTATGCGAATATTTTTTACCCGCCCAAGCAGAATTGTTATAAAAATTAGGTAATTACTCAAGGTTTGGCACCAGGTCAGCTAGATATTTTACAGTAGTATTA
>CAYVLI010000096.1:7057-8163 GCA_964452105.1 uncultured Nitrospinota bacterium | reverse complement strand
CCAGGGCTTTTCGTCCGGTGTTATTCTGAATTTCCTTGGCGACAGTATGAATCCGCTCGGGATGGGTATCGCTCACAACAACATCAGCTCCTTCCTTTGCCAGAAGCCTGACCGTCGCGTTCCCTATCCCCGCTCCTGCCGACGCCGTAACTATCGCCACCTTCCCTTTTAACATCATACCAATGCCTCCCTGTCAGACAACCTGATTCGACGACTTGCGCTTGAGCATATAGGTCATTATCATATCCATTACTTTCTCATCCCTCTGATTCAAGGTGATATGCCTGGCCTTTATAATCCCCCGGTCCGCTTTGCTGGTTTCCCTGGCCTCGATGATCTCCACCTCACAGTGAAGAGTGTCGCCATGGCGGACCGGAGCATAGGCCCGCATGTTCTCCATTCCGAGAAAAGCCAGCACGCTTCGTTCGAACATGCCCATGCGAATCCACATCCCCACGGAAAGAATATATGTGAGCGGGCCCGGCGCCACTCTGGTTCCGAAGATGGTGTTCTTCCTGGCGTACTCCTCGTCCACGAATAGCGGGTTGAAGATGCCCGCCAGGCCGCAGAAGTTCATCACATCGGCCTCTGTGACTGTCCTGGCCCCGGTCACGAACTTGTCTCCCACCTTTAAATCTTCATAATATCGAGAATGCATTGTTCAACCTCCCCTTACAAACCGAGTCCACGGGCTATGACGCTTCGCTGTATCTGGGACGTCCCGCCCCCCACCATGGCCTGCTTGCCTTCCCTGAAGTAGCGCTCCATGTCGTATTCAGGCATCTGCGCGTAGCCGCCCAGTATCTGCATCCCGTTGGTGGCCGTCTTGAACAGCGTCTCTGATGCGAAGAGCTTGGCCATGGATGCCTCCCTGGCGCAGGGTTTTCCCTGGCTGGCCATCCAGGCCGCCCTGTAAACAATGAGACGGACCGCATCCACCTCGAGAGCCATGTCAGCCAGCATATGCTTTATCACCTGAAACTGGGCTATGGGCCTCCCGAACTGTACCCTGTTCTTGGCGTACTCCAGGGCATCGTTCAGGGCGGTCTGCGCGTTGCCCAGGTTCATTCCCGCAACCGCCAGGCGCTCTATTTCCAGATGGCCGG
>CAYVLI010000096.1:0-6957 GCA_964452105.1 uncultured Nitrospinota bacterium | reverse complement strand
GCGTTGCCCAGGTTCATTCCCGCAACCGCCAGGCGCTCTATTTCCAGATGGCCGGAGAGGTAATCCCATCCGTGGTTCAGCTCCCCTAACAGGTTCTTCCTGGGCACCCTGACGTTGGTGAAGAAAATCTCGTTGGTGCCCGTGGCGCGGCGCGCCAGGGTGTTCAACCGGCGCAGCTCCAGGCCCGACGTATCGTTGGGCACGAGGATGAGGCTTATGCCCTTGTGTTTTTCCGCAATCTTGTCCGTTCGAGCCGCCAGACAGATGATGTTATTCTCCGCATGCGCCGCGGTGGAGAAGACCTTCTGACCGTTAATCACGAATTCATCTCCGTCCTGCACCGCGGAAATTTTCAGCGAAGCCGCATCGGAACCGGCATCCGGCTCGGTTATGGAAATCGAGAAACGGATTTCTCCCTTGCATACTTTAGGCAAGTAGTTTTGCTTCTGCTCTTCCGTGCCGTAGCGCACCACGTTGGTTGCCGTGAAGGTCGTCAGGGCCACCGGGGTCCCCGTATCCACACCATACTTTCCCAGGGCCTCGTTGAGTATGGTGTACATGATTGCGTCTGAGCCCATGCCGCCATACTCTTCTGGCAGCATTATGCCGATCCAGCCCAGTTCTGCCAGCCTTCCGTACAGCTCATAGGGATAACGCCTCTCCTGGTCGCACTGCCGGTAATAATCCCGGCCGAACTCCTTATCAACGAAATCATGCACCGTCTTATGCCACAACGCCTGCTCTTCGGTAAACTCGAAATACACGATTCGGACCTCCTTATACTGAATTCACAAGCCCTTAACATCTAAAAGCGCTATTATTGCACAACTTGACAGAAATACAAGGTCTATGTCATCCCGCGGGCTCGAATGAAGCCGCCCCCACCACAGAGCCTTTAAACGCCGCTTTGCTTAACTCGACCCATGAGCCATGCCGGGACCAGGGCCAGAAGCGTAACCAGGGTGAGGAAGACATATCCATCCTGAAAAGCGCTCACAACGGCTTCTCTTCTTACTATCCCCGATAGAACAGTAATAGCCAGCCCTCTGGCATGAGCTGAAACATACCCAACCCCTGAGAAAAAGGATTGCAGCATGGCGATAGCGTTAACAGTAATCGGAGACGACAGATTCTGTTCCGTGGCGTAATTGGCGTAGTGCACCAGTTCCTGCTTATCCAGCAGTGTCCCCAGGACGGCTATGGAAACCATCCCTCCGATAGTAAAAGCAAGGTTCAGTATCCCGGAGGCCATGGTAGTAAGCCGTGCAGGGATAGTAGCCAGCGAGCCGGACATCATCGGAGGAAGACTGAGCCCGTACCCCACACCACGTAGTACCATGACCACACATAAAAACAGGAAGCTCGCCCGCAAGTCAACCATACTGAAGTAGTAGGAGAACAGCGACCAGAACAATATCCCGATTATGAGCGGAACCCTGGGGCCGAATGCATCGGACATGGGGCCGGATACACGACTGAAAAAGACCGAAATCAGCACCCCCACCACGATAACCACCGCCGAGCGAAGCACGGTGTAATCGAGGACACCCTGCATGAACAGCGGCATGAGGAAATTGGTCCCGTAAAGGCTGATACCTATTACGAAAGTAACCGTTATCCCGGCCACGAAGAACTTGTCCTTGAAGAGAGACAAATCTATCAGGGGGCGCTTCACCTTCATCTCCGTAATTATCCATGCCCCAAAAGAGGCAACGAAGACAAGAAGCAGGCCGAGTATATAATTGGAATTCCAACCTTCGATCCTGCCCTGGCTCATGGCGATAAGCAGGGAGATAAGGGCCGTGGATATAAACCCGAATCCCAGGTAATCGAACTCCTCGACCACCCTCTCCTCATCCCTCTTGATGAAAAGCAGACACATGATAAAGCTGACTATCGCCAGAGGGGCGTTCAGGTAGAATATAAGCCGCCAACTGAAGTTATCCGCGACATAGCCGCCTACAAGCGGGCCGGCCGCCCCTCCCAGGCTGTTGGCTATGCTCCAGTATGCCATCCCCTTCCCGCGCTGCTCTGCAGGATAGACCACGGAAACCACAGCAATGGTCACCGTCATGAGGATACCGGTGCCCACCCCCTGCAGAACCTGAAAACCGATTAGCGATTCTATGCTCCAGGCGCTTCCGGCGAGCATAGTAGTTACAATATAGAGGAAAAACCCGACCAGGTAAATATTCTTGAGACCAACGGCTCGGCCCAGCCAGCCCACCAGCGGAAGCATAACGCTGGTGCTCACCAGCATAGCGTTGAGAACCCACCTGATGGTCTCCACGTTCGTTCCGAAAGCAATCTGTATCTGAGGGAAGCCCACGTTAATCATGGTGATGTGGAACACTAAAAGGAAAGAGGCCAGCATCACCACCACGGTGGCCTTCTTGCGGTAGGCTGCCTCTGCGCTGTCGCGCCCCTCTTCCATCAACACCCCTTCATTTAAACGCAGGTATACCTTCTCTTCAATTCACAACAACCGTGCTTCGAGCCAGGGCCTTCCGTTGACATAAAGCAAGATTCGTCGAAACCGAGACCGCTTTCCCTTCCTTGCCGTGCATAAGCGCTAACTTAATATGGAATGCGATTGGTTTTGATTATTGTCGTGCTGCCAGGTCTGCGAACCTGGCAGGTTCAAATGTTGCCGGGTTCGGAGACCCGACAGCATAGTGATACCTTTAAGTCAACGCTTATGCCCTTGGCGGGAGGAATTATGGGAGGGGGATTTGAATCCCGTCGAAGTTTGAATTTTACCCCCGCCTTTATTCCTCCTCCATCAAGGAGAAAGATACTTTTGCTTTTTAAAACAGGCTCATAGGCGCGAACGATCTGCCACGCCCATAGTCCCTTATCATACATGTTAACATACAAAGGGCGGGTTTAAAACCCGCCCCTACCCCCTCGTCATGGTATATGGACGTTTCGACAGGGCGTAGTAAAACCGTTACCTGTTCTTGAAATCAGCCTTTCTCTTCTCGGTAAACGCCCTGGGCCCCTCCACGGTATCCTCCATGCCGAACAGGTTCTGCTCAAGCGCCCTGGCGAAGGCCAGACCTTCCGACGGCGGCATGTAGTAGCCCCGGTAGAGGATTTCTTTAAGGTTCCGCACGCAACGTGGCCCCAGGTAGCACATCCGTTCGGCCCATTCGTAAGCTTCTTCCATCAGCTTCTCCTTGGGCACAACCCGGTTTATCCACCCTATCTCGTACCCCCGCCGAGCGGTTATCCTCCTGTCCCCCCAGAGGGCTATCTCCAGGGCATGGCCTAAATTTAGCTGGCGGGTGAGATCCACCACCCAATAAGCAGGGAGGTTCCACATGGTCTCTGATATGCCCATCTCGGCATGCTCGGCTGCGATTCTTACGTCGCACTCCTGAGCTATGAGCCAGCCCCCGGCGATGGCGAAACCGTTTATCGCACCGATAATCGGCTTGAAGATGTCCAGATGGTGGAACTGAGGGCCTCGTTTGGGGAAGCCCTCCCCTTTCGCATCCCTTTCCGCCTGATCCTTGAGATCGAGCCCCGCGCAGAAGGCTTTATCTCCCGCCCCCGTTATAATGGCCACCCAGGCATCGTCGTCATCACGGAACCGTTCGAAGGCCTCGGAAATTCTCTGCATCAGCTCGAGGCTGAGCGCGTTCATGCGCTCCGGACGGTTAAGCGTGATGGTAACGATGCGATCTTTCTTCTCATACAGAAGTATTTCCGGACCGGTTATCGGCATTTCCCCTCCTCCATCAAGCTGGTGTTAAATCAAGAGTGAATGCTGAAAAACTCATTATTAACAGGAACAGCATCCTGCCGCACGGCTTCCCATGCGGGGCCGGAACCCTCACTATAAACAGATGGGCATGAAAGATTACTTTCTCAGAGTTCGCAAAGAATAAGAAAAGGGAGTTCAGCCGCAAGTAATATTCCCATCGGTTTTCATTTATGCCCGCATCTCTGCATAATATAGAGGCGATCCTCAAGATCGCCCTCTTATGCGCTGATAAAGTCACCTGCCGTACGGCTGCAGCTGCAACCTATACCATCAATCAACCCGCTCCCATTCCACTATGCGATCCATTCGGAAGGTGCGTTCTTCTTTCCTCAAATAGCAGTAGGCCACTAAATAAACCGTGTCCCTGAGTACCTCCACCTCCAACGGTCTTATCACTCTTTCCGTCTCCCGCTGGTTGCCGGATAAGTATCTTATCCGCATGCGGGCCCCTCTTCCTATTGCCTCTTCTATCTCAGGCGGAAGCATCACGCCCCGACCGCAAGATTCCCGCCTGGTTCGCCTCTGAGCCTCCACGAGGTCTTCCAGCGTTTCCACTCCCCTCCCTTTAAGGTCTTTCATCATCCGCACAAAGACATCCCGGAGAATAAGCACATCCCCCATGGCCCTGTGCTCTTCTCTGGGAGCGAGGCCCATGTAAAGTCTGAGGCTGCCCAGGCTGTTGCTGGGCATATCATACTGACTGCGGGCCAATGCCAGCGTATCTATGACCCTGTTATCCAGTTCAGGTTTCCTCAGAAGGGCCAGTTGCATGTTGAGGAACGACATGTCGAAGGGTGCATTGTGCGCAACCAGCACCGTTCCCTCCATGAGCGCCAGCGCCCTGTCTGCTATACCCTCGAATGAGGGTGCATCGGCCACCATCGCGTCGGTTATGTTATTCACGGCTTGTGCACCGGGCGATATGGGTCGCCCCGGGTTCACCAGCGACTGAAAGGAAGCCAGCTCCTCCCCGTCCTTCCAGCGGAGCAGCCCGATCTCGCAGATGCGGTCCCCGTAAGAGGGGTTAAGACCGGTGGTCTCCACGTCCACGAAGGTGAATATGACTTTTTCAAGATTCGCATTATCCATTATGGACGATCCATCAGATAGTATGGGCGTCCCGTCTGCCACAGGATACCCCCTGTCTCATCTACAACAATTCAGTGGTGTCGGGTCTCCGAACCCGACACATCTCCGCCATCATCCAAAGCTCAAGTCAAGACATCAAGGCAACTGAATGCCCAGCAGGTAACGACGAACCATGTCCAGGGCCATATTAGAAACTCGTGTCTGCACAATCTTTATGCCCCCCCCTATACGATGCTCCCGGGACATGACCCCCTCCCGGGTAGCGAGGGCGGCGTAGGCCGGCATCCTGGTGACTATGTCTTCTCCGTCCTCGGGTTTTAACATGCCGATTACAGCCAGACCCATGTCAGTCCCCACATACTCCCTTATGCCCCTGGCAATGGATTCCGCCAGTGAAGCATCCACATTCTCTTCGCCAGGCTCGAAACCACCGGCAAGCTTCTCAGCCACCAGGCCGTTGTTCCCGACGATTCCCTCCTTGAAGTAGCTGCCGTTCCCCGGCAACACGCTGAGCCTCTGGCACAGGGCGCCCCCCGTCAGCGTTTCCGCCAGCGCCAGAGTCTTCTTCTTTTCAGTGAGCAGTTTTCCCACCACTTCTTCCAGCGTCTCTTCATCCCTGCCGAATATATGCTCGCCCATGCGCTCCCTTATCTTCTGCTCCATCTCGCCGATGAGAGTGAATGCCTCCCCTTCATCCTTCCCCTTGGCCGCTATGCGTATGCGTATCTGCCCCAGCCCCGCCAGCAACCCCACCGTGGGGTTGGCGCCATCCATGAGATCCTTTATGACCTCGTTGACCGTGCTCTCGCCCATGCCTGATGTTTTCAACGTTCTATATTTCAATATCGACTTGATGTCGAACTTCTCCTTCAGATATGGGATGACCGCAGTCTCCATCAAAAACTTCATCTCGTGAGGAACGCCGGGAAGAGAAATTATCGTCCCCCGCTCATCGCTTACGATAAAGCCGGGGGCCGTGCCCCGCGGGTTTTCAATGGGTGTAGCGCCTCTGGGGATGTAGGCTTGCCGCCTGTTGCTCTCGCTCATCCTGTAATTGGCGCGCCGGAAGATTTCCTCTATCTGTTCCATCAAATCCTGGCGGAACTCGAGCTCGGTGTTCATTACCTCCGCCGCAGCCTGTCGCGTCAGGTCGTCCTCCGTAGGGCCGATACCACCTGTGGTTATGATAACATCGGAACGCTCCAGACACAGGTCGAGCACCTCCTTGACGCGGTCTATGTTATCACCCACGCAGGTTGTGTAGTAAAGGTCCGCCCCAATAGTCTGCAGTTGCTGGGCCATGTAAGCGGAATTGGTGTCGATTATCTGACCCAGTAAGAGTTCCGTCCCTATTGCCACTATCTCAGCTTTCATCGGCGATCCCCCTTATTATAAATCACGTCGCTTTCACAGGAACCTATACTAATCCGCGCACCACCCGCTGTCAATGAGGATTACCCCACCCGTTATCGGAACCGCCCGCCACTGAATAAACTCGAAACAGAAGACCCAAAAATGCCAGACAACCCGCTTGAAACACTCGAATAACGATATCCTTTCAGACTTAAAGTGAATACTGAAAAAGTCCTGTATGATATTGTTTCGTTTTTAAGTTTAGTGTCTGGTGTCATTCCCGCTAAAGCATGCCCTCATGAAAATGGGGGCGGGAATCCAGTATTTTCAATGGCTTGCACCCTACCTGGATTCCCCGGTCGAGCCGAAGGGAATGACAGAGAGCAGGCTTTTTCCGGGCTCACTGAAGGCTGGTGAATATTTTCCCCTCAAAAAACACCTTGGTTTTCGTCCCCTTTCAGCATACGATTTATCGTCTGTAACCCATTGATTCCATGGACAAACCCCGCCTTAACCTTGGATTTCCGCATCTATTATATAGGGGAGGTTTTAACGCCGTATAAACACGGATTCACTCAAAGATACATTGGGTTCTTCATTAGAAATCTGCATCCACCTGGGGATTCATTCAGAGGTGGCTTAAGCAACGGGGGGGTAGGGGCAACCCTTGCTTGGGTAAAACCCGCCCGGTCTCTTTACACAGGCAAGTTGACATCGCCCTGTTCAATATGCTAAACCATAATCGA
>CAYVLI010000095.1:0-8220 GCA_964452105.1 uncultured Nitrospinota bacterium | reverse complement strand
CGCTCACCCTGAGCGTCCTGGCAGGGTCTCTGAGCATGAGGTCCAGGAAGGAGACCACCGATGGCCTTATAAGTTCCGAAGCCATCCTCAGGCCACCGATAAAGTTCGTGGAAACAACGGAGTTCGCTCCCACCTTTAAAAGCTTATGCGCCGCCTCATCCTGGATGACCCTTGCTACTATTCTCATGTCGGGGTTCATTTCGTGAGCCGTCAGTACGACAAAGAGATTCTCACTGTCTGCGGGCAGAGTGGTTACCAATCCGCTGGCATGTTCTATATTGGCCTCGAGAAGCACTTCGTTTTGGGTTGCGTCTCCATGGATATACAAAATATCGCACATCTTCTTGGCCTCTTCGATCTTTTCCATGTCTTTTTCTATCACGACGAACGAGGACTCCGTCTTTATCAACTCGTCGATGACGTGCAGACCGGTCTTACCCAAACCGCATACGATGAAATGGTCCTTCAATTCTGCAATTGCCTTTTCCATTTTTCTCCTTGCCAGGATGCCCGTCAATTCGCCTTCAACCAGGAATGCCGTGATATTGCTGACTCCATAAAAAAGGACTCCCAGACCGGAAAGTATCAAAAAGATTGTAAACACTCTGCCGCCAGCTGTGAGAGGTCGTACTTCTCCAAACCCCACTGTAGTCAGTGAGATGACCGTCATATAAAGGGCGTCCACCATCTTCCATCCCATGAGAACGTAGCCGACCGTTCCTATGGATAATATGATGAGCAGCAACAGGCCTACCAGAATAATCCTCTTCTGCAGCGTGAGCAATCATCCAATCCCCCGGAAGCGCCAGAGCTTCCATTTAAAATGGGTCTCCGTTATCAAAATATCCCGATTGTATCTTCAGACGATTTCCAGCAAGAGAAGCGTTTTAACGGTACAGCTACGGTACAGCTATCGTATAGACCTTATCAAATATTAGTTGAGGCATCGTGGTTTGTCAACAGCGGCTCCTTTCCCTTCGGCTGTTACGAATCGCTTGCCTAATCTCAACTTCCAGGCCAACAGAGCAGCTTCGAGTATGATGTGTTTTGAAATTTTGGAAGAGCCGTTACGTCGCTCATGAAAAACGATGGGGACGTCGGAGAAGCTGAACCCATTAACCCAGGCCTTGTATTTTATCTCCATGAGGAAAGCATAGCCTTCCGATTTAATAGAATCCAGGTCCAGCGCCTCGATGACCGTCTTCCGATAGCAACAGTAACCGCTGGTAAAGTCCGTTAGTGGTATGCCGGTAACCAACCTGGCATATGCGTTGGCAGTGTAGCTGAGAAGGATGCGCAGGAGGGGCCAGTTGACCACGCTTATACCATCGAGATACCTTGAACCGACCACAACGTCGCTCTCCTCGGAGGCTTTCAGGAGAGCGGGCAGGTGTGACGGGTCGTGGGAAAAATCGGCGTCCATAGTGCATATATGAGAAATCCCCTCCATAGGCAGCGCTTTCCTGAATGCCTGCACGTAGGCGCTCCCCAGACCCATTTTGCATGGCCGATGCAAGGCATGAACCCTGCTCTCCCTCTCGCTCAGTTCCCTGACGAGCTCTCCTGTGCCATCGGGGGAATTATCGTCCACTATCAGTACTCTCAACTCTGCGCCTATGGACAACAGTTCCTCTACCAGGGGCGTTATATTATCCTTTTCGTTATATGTCGGGATGATCACAAGGGGAGTATTCATGGGGGAATCCGATCTGGGATGAGACTGCTGAATCTGCGTTTTTCCAGCTTCAATTTCTCTTGCTATTAATTAAATTCACCTTCGTAAGATAGTTATCGGAATATAATCCGCTGCCCCTTAACTCTTTGGGGCCCTCTCTATAAACAAAAGAACCGTTCACTTTTATGACGCCCGTTTTCCTGAACCATGCCATCCTATCGCACTCCAGGGATTTGTCTCCCCTGGCTTTGATTTTGACGTCTCCCACGAAAGTCGCAGACATTCTCGTGAGGTCCATCACTGCTTGCCGGCTCTTTATCGTTGATGCCCATTCCTTATCCTTAAAGAACTCGATCTGCACATCTTCCATAACCGCCTCTTTGAACATGGCGATGCGAAAAAAACGCACTTTTTTGTTCCTTATTCTAAAGCTCCGGGCTTTCAGGGTAAAATACCGGCCACCTTCATTATACTCGGTAAAGGAGAACTCCTTGAAAAAAGGAAGGCCGGATTCCGGGATTTTGCTCCCTCCGGCCTGCTCCTGTTTCCGTTTTTCCTCGATTTTCCCCTGTTGCTGTTTCGCCTCCCGAAACCTCTCGGTTATGTTATAACCAAGATAAAAAACGAATACTGATATGACTGCAAGCAGAATCGCCCGGCTCCGTTTAGGAGACCACATGCCCTCACCCGCTAACGTTTGCCTTCAACTATTGTGAAAGCGGCTGAGTCTATCCGGCCACCTATAGGTTCCGCTCCGCCCGGCTCGGTGATGGAGATGCTGACACTGTAATTACCCGGCATCCTTTTCCCCGCCACCAGGGGATTCTGTTTGACTAAAAGATGTCTTACTATCTCATATCCCGTAATTGCGTCCCCTTCGGGAAGTCTGAAGGATGCAATGGTAGGCCCGCTGCCTTCAACGAACCTTCCCTGCCATGGGTCGTAGATGTATAGATTACCCTCCGAATCATTAAGCCATACATATACATCCACGGACCTGACGGCGGTTCCCGGGTTGTACAGGTTCATGGTGACTCTCAGGGTATCGCCTGCAAAAAGCCTGCTATCGTTTATCCTGACATCTGCATAAGGTCCAGAGCTCGATGGGCCTAACGCAGGCGGCATGGATTGATACTTAGCTGATACACCCACTTTCTCCTTTGCGCTCTTGGGAGCGACGCTGGGGCCCGTAAGCGACGTTTCCGCAGACACCGGCAGGATGGTTACGCTGACAGGTGAAGAAGAGAAGTTATACAGGAAGTAGGATTCGGAAGGGAACAGCTTATCGGTTACCTCGTACGAGCCAACTCCTTTTTTCCACCGGAAAACGCTGCCTAATTCCAAGGGATTGTCGGAACTCATGGCATTTGACAGCGCTATCTCGAAATGGAAGGGGTTGGAGAAAAGAGTCCAGCTATCAGCTTCGAGTGAGAAGGTGAAGTCTCCACTCAGGACAGCGGGGATTCCGGTTATGCCGAAATCCACCGTGCTGGCTATGCAGCCGTTGGAGGCTATGATGAAGTAGCCTGTGTTGAAGTTTAACGTGTCATCTCCTGCTGTCGTTATCTCTTTGAAACCACCTCCTACCGAATCGAAGCTGAATAATCTCCATCTCGAACCCGCCTGCCTGGGGCCAAGGAGGGTTTGGAAGACGGTGAAAGTATCGGCGACGGCCAGGGGGATGAAAGGCACGCCCAGGTTCACGTAATCGGAGAGTGTAGCTATGTTATCGCAAAACGCATCGGCTATGCTGCTGAAAGCTGTTCCTTCGGCAACACGCTTGCCCGTAACCGGATGATTAACCTTTGGCAGAATGCCGTCCACTGTATCGTCGCCAAGTAAAAGCTTCTTGACGCCGGCGCTGCTGTTCAGCAGCAGCGTCCTCCAGTCGGGTGCAGCTATGGAATCCGCTGCGGAGCCGAAGAGATGTCGCAGGTCCAGGGTAAAACTGTCGTTTCTCTCCAGATCTTCAACAGAATTCACTCCGTATGTATCCAGGTCTCTGATGGTTACCCTTCTGTTGTTGCTGAAGAAAGGTAACACATCGTTGAGCACGTCCCTGAAGCGCTGTTCAATCTGCTCGTCTTCAGTGCTTATCTGGAACAGGTCGTCGATCTGATTGTCCGTCTCCTGCCTGAGAGACGATGAACCATCCAGATAATCGCTTATAGCCTTTGCAATCAGGGTTTTGGCCGTATTTAACTGCGTAATTGCATTAATGCTCAGAAGGCTTGCACTGCTGTTGAGTTGAGCCTTGATCTCTGCGAGCATATTACCCAGTCCCTGTGACTCGAGTATGTTCAGGACATTATCGATATCGAAATTAATATTATTGGCCGTGGCAAGCTCAAGCAGCCCTCCCTGAAATCCGAGCATCGAGCTTATGATTTTCACATCGGCATAGTCTATCTCCACCAGGTTGGGGTCCAGGACTCCCACCATACCTATTTTGGGCATAACATGGGAAAAACTGATGTTGAAGTTGGTGTCGGTTATATTATCTAGGTTGGCTATGGAGGCGCTCAGTGCAGGGATGATGATATTTCTGGCCAGGTCACTTAATTCCTGTCCCGAGGGCGAACTCGCGGGAAGCGTGTCCGGGCCCTCGCCGAAAAAGTCAAAAATATCCCTGCCCAGCAGGCTGAAGCCAAACCTGTCCAGAAGAGAGTTGAGGGTATCATCCTGAAGCAGGAGCGCTATCCTGGTGGCCGCCCTGTACAGGTTGCCTTCCGGATCGCCCGGGTCTCCAGTGGGGGCGAGGTCCAGCGCAGCCTGGAATGCTGCGTCGGCCATCCGGAGCATTTCGTTATTCAAAAGGCCTTTTCCGGCCTGGATCAGTTCCGGAATCGTCGGCGTGCTGTTAGCGTCGATGAGGCTGTAACTGAGGTAATTCTCGAGCCAATCGTTGACTTTGTCAGCGTCTGAATCCTGGTTATTAGGGTTAGAGCCCAGATTCACTTCGGTGTTGTCGGGCAGCCCATCTGAATCGGTATCTGCATCGAGAGAAAAGTCTATGGTACTCGTTAATTCGCCTGACACCGTGGTTATAATAGCACCCTGGCCAAGCCTCTGTACATTATTGTAAAATTGGGGTTGATAGACCGTTCCCCGGGTAATTACTCCGACCCGGTAGTCGCCTACTGATAGATCGCCTATCGCGTACCTGCCATCGGCGCCAGTTGTAGCAGTGAACTCTTCCATGGTGGCGATGTTCTGCGCCACCACACGGACTCCGCTAATGGATCCAGCAGTTGAAGAATCCGTTACAATGCCGCTTATGGCTGTTTTTGTCAGAGGCACTGGAAAGTCTATTCCGCTGGTCGTAAGCGCGTTGGAAACCATAATAGAATCGGCCAGAAGGAAATTGTGAGCTTCATCGTAGAACTGACCTGCAATACTCGGGTCTATGGGGTCTATGTTGGCCTTGTAGGTGCCCGCCGGCACCCTCAAAACGTATGAACCATTATAAATCGGCCGGTTGAAAGCCACCGGCTCGCCCGTGGCCGATTCGACCGCCACCACGTTCACCCCCAGCACTGGAGCAAGGGGCGTGGTTGCAGCGCTGGAGCCAAATACGCTGCCTGTGATTAAACCGCCGCCGCTCACGGACATATTTATGCTCGTAGTCGTGCCTCCAGATGTAACAGTCACCTGTCCGGAGAATCCTGCTGCGGCATATCTTGGCACCGGTCTCAGGTCAAGCGCCGAGACACGGTAAGTCCCCGCTGGCACGTTTATCCTGTACGTCCCGTCGGCATTGGTATGGGCAAAGCCTTTCAGCTCATGTCTGTCGAATTCGGAACCACTGGCAGCGGTATCCTCCGCCAGCACCAGTATCCCTTGAACAGGCGCATTGTCGGAAGACCTGACGATGGTCCCTTCAATGAAGCCGTCCGTCAGGAGATTGAAATCGAAGCCAGTGAGGTTGCTCGACGATGTAACGGGAATGGGACTGGCTCCCGTCGAGGCTTCCAACGTATCTCCGTGGCGCTGGCTGATGTAGCTGCTGCCTGCAAAGCGGTCTGTGTACCGTTTCGTGTCCGCCCTTATGAGGATGCGGTAGGAACCCGCAGGCAGATTTTTGAGGGAGTAACGGCCCAGGCTGTCCGTGCGTGTCTTCTTGACAAAACCGTCGTTGAAGTAATCCCGCGCCTCCACCAGCATACCTTTCACGGGCTGACCGCTGCTCTGGGAATCCACTGTGCCGGATATTGCGCCGGCATCTCCTCCTTTGAAATCGATATCCGATACCACTTCCCCTATGGTCGAGATTTCGACCGGAACCGCATCAGGCTCTTCTTCCGCGGACTGCTGACTTGACACGAAGAAGCCGCTGGGTAGAGAGCTATCGGAATTATCGAAGTATATCCTGTACCTGCCCAATGGCAGCTCCATGGAATACTGGCCGCTGTAGTCGGGCCTGTCTGTAAAACCGGCCAGGAATCCGGTATCGAAATCGTAAGCCGCTGCTCTGGCGCCGAAAACGGTCTGACTGAACGAATCTATAGCCCAACCGCTTACTGTGCCTCCCTGAGCAAGAGCAAAATCTTTCCCGGCCACGGAGCTGGCTACCTGTACATTCGCGGCGTCGCCGAAATGTCGTGCGCCTGATGCAGTGCCGTCATACCACTGGGAGGCCAGTCCGAGCAGCTCCCCGAAAATGCCCGCCTTGAATGGCTGAGCCAGGAGTCGATATGTCCCCGGAGAGAAAACGGGCAGCAAGTATGTGCCGTCGCTTTTAACCATGGCAAAGTTCACCAGGTCTCCGGTATCTGCGTCGAACGCGAATACCTGGACCTTGTCGCGATCTCCATCGACGGGTTGTACTCCCGCGGTGACCGTTCCGGCGATTGCGCCTCCGGCCCCGAGGCTGAAATCAATATCTCGTGTATCGCTATACTCGGAAACCGTAATTCGTGAGGCCTGGGAAAACAATATGACGTTATCATAATGCTCGGTAAGGTATTGGCCGTTGAGGTCCATGGCCCGCAATATGTAATCCCCAGGCGGGAGTCCGGAAAGAGAGTAATTACCCGTATCGTCGGAGACGGCGCTTCTTACCAGCTCGTTGGTGTCGGCCAGGAAGGCCGTTACTCGCACCCCCTCGATGGGTGTAAACACGTTTTCATCGAAAACTATGCCGGAAATCCGCCCGGCTTCCTCCAGGTCGAAATATATATTCCAGGTCGTGGTGTCTGCATTTACGGTAACTGGCTTCGCGTTAGAGAAGCTTTTCATCAAATAGTATTGAACCTGATAGGCGCTCGCTTCGGGAGGAAATGCTCCTACCCGGTAGGTCCCCGGGGGCAGCCCGTTTATCTGGTAATTACCAGAGGTACCTGTAACGGCGCTGGCCAGGGGTTGTGAAGTTGCGTAATCGGAGGCGACCACGGTTACACCTTCCACCGGGAACCCGGACGTATAAGCGACGACATATCCGTTTATGGCGCCCGGCCCTCCCGCGGCGCTGTCCACGGAAAAGCTCACCGCATCGCTTATGGTGATGTTATCGCTATCGAAAAAGTCTTTACCGTCATAAGCGTTTACCCTGACCGTGAAGGAGCCTCCGGACGTAAGCGCTCCCCCGGAGATAACGGCCTCTGTGGTAGAGATTACGTCGCTGGCGGCCACTGTATCACCAGCCGTATCCTTGAAGATAGTCCTGTAATAAAAATCAGTGCCGGAAACCAGGCCCCGCCAATCGAAGATCATTGATCTATTATTCAGGACTTGACCATTCGTAATGGAGAATGATGAGGAATCGACCATAGGAAGGGTCGTTACTGTTATGGTATCGGAGCCAGTCACCACATTATTGTCTGTATCCACCACGGTCACTGTATAGGTACCGCTCATGGCAAGGTCGGTTAAAATCTTGCGGTAGCGGGGGTCGAAAAAGGGCAGGTTAGTGTATATGAGCGGCTCGTTGATGATACCGGAACCGGTGGGGCCGGTCACCGTCACGGAAGTTATGGTACCGGGCACCGTTCCATCCGGATCTGATACGAAGGCCTCCAGCCAGGTCTCCATCGTTCCGTTGTTGTTCACGTTGTGGACCTTGAACTGTACCGACGGAACGACGCTGTCCGGCATCTGGAGAGAGAAATCCACTCCGGTTCTTTTTTCACCTATGGTAAGGTCAACGGGTGCGGCGGTGGAGTTTTGAACAGCGTTGTCGAAGCAGGTGAAGCGGAAAATGGAGAACAGGTCATCAACGCAGACGATGTAGCTGCCCGTGAGGAGTTCATCGAGGGTGTATGAACCATTAAAGTCAGTATAAGCTTGCTCATCCACGCTGCGGTCCAGAGCGAATGTGAACACGCGGAGCCCCTGAACCGGCTCCGTCGAAGCATTGTCCACGACTGTCCCTGAAATGGTGGAAAACTGCAGTATGCCGTTGAAGGTCTCGTCGGGAAACAGGATATCGATGATTTCGTTGGTTTGCTGATTCCTTATCACATCGCTGGATGTGGGAATGAGTGTTTTGAGGTCGGCTATGGTGTTGGTGTAAAAGTTGCTCAGGTTCAGTGGCAGTGCGTCATCCT
>CAYVLI010000094.1:3820-8270 GCA_964452105.1 uncultured Nitrospinota bacterium | reverse complement strand
TCCTTTGAGTTTCAACCTTGCGATCGTACTCCCCAGGCGGGGCACTTAATGCGTTAACTTCGGCACAGAAAGGGTCGATGCTTCCTACACCTAGTGCCCATCGTTTACGGCCAGGACTACCGGGGTATCTAATCCCGTTCGCTCCCCTGGCTTTCGCGCTTCAGCGTCAGTGACGGTCCAGAGAGCTGCCTTCGCTATCGGTGTTCTTCCCAATATCTACGCATTTCACCGCTACACTGGGAATTCCACTCTCCCCTCCCGTACTCTAGTTCGGCAGTATCGATCGCATTTCCCCGGTTAAGCCGAGGGCTTTCACAACCGACTTACCGTACCGCCTACGCGCCCTTTACGCCCAGTAATTCCGAACAACGCTCGCCCCCTCCGTCTTACCGCGGCTGCTGGCACGGAGTTAGCCGGGGCTTCCTTTGGAGGTACCGTCAGAGGGTACGGCTGTTTACCGCCCCTTATTCTTCCCTCCTGACAGGAGTTTACGACCCGAAAGCCTTCATCCTCCACGCGGCGTTGCTGCGTCAGGGTTTCCCCCATTGCGCAAAATTCCCCACTGCTGCCTCCCGTAGGAGTCTGGGCCGTGTCTCAGTCCCAGTGTGGCCGATCACCCTCTCAGGCCGGCTATCCATCGTGGCCTTGGTAGGCCGTTACCCCACCAACTAGCTAATGGACCGCGAGCCCATCCCGGTACGGCAGCTTGCAAGCAGAGGCCGCCTTTTTACTCCTGCGCCTTGGGCACTGTAGTCTTATCCGGTATTAGCACCCCTTTCGAAGTGTTATCCCGGTTACCGGGGCAGGTTACTCACGTGTTACTCACCCGTCCGCCACTTTACTCATCCCCCGAAGGGAACTTTCTCGTTCGACTTGCATGTGTTAGGCACGCCGCCAGCGTTCGTTCTGAGCCAGGATCAAACTCTCCAGTTGGAAGTCTGAACCCGTTCATTCTCGGGTTATTTTACACGAAACTCAAAACAACCCGGGGCTTGGTAGCACACTCTATTTTTTTATCAAAGAACGGCTGAACTTTGAAAGTCCAGACTGATATGTATAGCAGAGCGCTAAATAAGTGTCAAGCTAAAAAAGAAAACAATAACCTTTTTCTCCCTTTTTTCTCAACCCGAATATTTAAAAGGGAGGAAACATGTCTTCAAAGAGACCTGCATAATAGAATTTCGTATTAAGAACTAACCCTAATATACCGACGGCTCCTGGCATTGTCAACATTTTTCGAACGATCGGATCGATTCCAGGCGTGTTCCTCGCCAGGGTTTGGACTGTTCTGAGAAAAATGCATCTGGAGCTTTTCCAGGAACGTAATAATATGGCATATAATCAATATGTTACATGGGGCATGCTTGAGCCCGCAACGAATCATGATGATATGGATACTGCCAAATCATAGGGATTCTTTCTCCCGATATCCAGCGAAAGCTCGTATAATTTCAAACGATGTTTATTATACTCGGGGGCTGCCCTTAAAGGTCATTTTTGCGGAATTATTCGGGCTACCCGGCGTTTTCCGACCTTTATCAGGTATTCTTCAGACCCGTCCAGGCTGGCGTCGGTATCCTTTATCTTGCGGTCGTTTACGTAAACAGCGCCCTGGCTTATGAGGCGTTTAGCTTCTGAGGTGCTTTTAGTCATCCCCGCACTTGTGGTTATGTGTGGGAGCCACATCTTTTCGCCATCCCAGTTTACTCTGAATTGAGGCACCTCGTCCGGAAGCCCCTTCGACTGGAACATTCTGACGAACTCTTTTTCGGCCGCCATAGCCGCCTCTTCACCGTGGAAGCGGGCCACCATCTCCCGGGCCAGTCGTGCTTTGATGTTTCTGGGGTTTTCGCTCCCTTCAGCAGCCTTCCGGCGAAGCTTTTGCAGTTCCTCAACCGAGGTATCGCTCAACAATTCGTAGTAGCGCCACATGAGTTCGTCGGATATGGACATGACTTTTCCGTATATCTCCCTGGGCGGTTCGTCGATGCCTATATAATTACCTTCCGTCTTGCTCATCTTTTTGACGCCGTCGGTGCCTTCAAGGAGAGGTATGGTTAGAATGACCTGTGGCTCCTGGCCGTATGCTCGCTGAAGGTCTCTGCCTACCAGCAGGTTGAACTTCTGGTCCGTACCCCCAAGCTCCACGTCCGCCTCAAGGGCCACCGAATCGTACCCCTGCAGGAGGGGATACATGAATTCGTGTATGCTTATGGGCCTGTTTTGGGCGAAACGCTTGGCGAAATCATCTCTTTCCAGCATCCTGGCGACCGTGTACTGCGCGGTCAGGCGGAGCATCCCTTCCGAGCCCAGCTCTCCCAACCAGCGGCTGTTGAAATCTATAATGGTCTTTTCCGGGTCCAGTATCTTATATATCTGTTTTTCGTAAGTGCCGGCGTTCTCGAGTATCTCTTCCCGGGACATGGCTCTGCGAGTCTCTGATTTCTGGCTGGGGTCCCCTACCATGCCGGTAAAATCGCCTATGAGGAATATGACCTGATGCCCCAGTTCCTGGAAATGCTTCAGCTTCTGGATGAGCACCGTATGCCCCAGGTGGAGGTCCGGCGCAGTGGGGTCGAAACCGGCTTTAACTCGCAACGGCTGATTGGTTTCTATGGAGCGCTTGAGCTTTTTCATCAGGTCTTCAAGCAAAAGTATGTCCACGGCCCCTCGTTTGATCAACTCCAGTTGTCTTTCCAGTTCTCCCTTAGTGTCTGTCACCGGTCAATCCTCTTTAAATTGTTATATGGGGGAACCCTCACGAGAAACCGGGTTCCCCCTGTACGGTTTTCAATGGGAACATAAAGGGAAGCCTGCTCAGCCTCCCGCCATGGGCGGGAAGATACCCACTGTATCTCCTTCATGCAGCTCTTCCTGCTCCTTGCTGTGCCTGCCGTTCACCAGGAGTATCTTGGGTATCTGCTCCGGTAACTGCAGTTTATTCAGGAGATGCCTCAGGGTGCTCCCTTCGCCCAACTCCACGGCAAAGGGCTCGTTTCTGGCTCCGTTGGGGCAGTAATCCCTCAAGGTGGCGAACAGTTGCACTTTAACATTCATATCGATTTACCTCTATTGATAAGGGCGCTTCTCTCGATCCCATCCCTTGGGTGGGGCTCATGGCGCCTCTAAAAGTTTATTCGGCTTTCCTTATCGTCCTGAATTTCGTCTTCTCCTTCGTCGGGGGAGATGGGAGTTACCTTTACCCTGACTATGTTTTTCGGGGAAGCCTCTATTATCTCATACCTGCAACTCCCGGCTTCGAAAGAGAACCCTGCCGAGGGTATCTCCTGAAGAAGGTAAAGCAGGTATCCGCCCAGCGTCTCGTATGCTCCTTTTTCGATGTCCAATCCCAGCTCTTCGTTTATGGCGTCCACTTCCATCCTGGCCTCAATGATATAACCGCCATCTGGAAGCGCCTGGTAGAGCTCTTCTTCGACTTCATATTCGTCTCGTATCTCACCTACTATTTCTTCCAGGAGGTCTTCCACCGTGATGATGCCGATGGCGCCGCCATATTCGTCCACCACCACGGCCATGGGAACCTCTTTTTCCTGAAGTGTTTTGAGTAGCTCCGGAACCTTCTTTACTTCCGGAATGTAATAGACATCCCGAACGATGCCTCTTATGCTCTTTTCTTCACCAGGCAGGAAGAGGACGTCGAACACGTTCACCACTCCTATAATATTATACACGTCTCCTTCATAAACCGGGATACGAGAATAGCCTCTCTCCTTGACTTCCCGCAGAAGTTCATCCACGGTCCCTGTATCTTCTATGGCGACCACTTCGACTATGGGTATCATCGCTTCCCTGGCGGTGGTTTCTCCGAAGGAGAAGATGCGTTTGATCATGACCCTCTCCTGTTCCCCGATTTCTGCTTCTTTTCTCCCCATCTCCATTATGAGGCCCAGTTCTTGCTTGGTTACGAAAGGGATGCGGCGCGACTCACCGTTTTGCACCATGCCGCTGATGGAGCGCGCCATCACAGTGAGCAAATACATAACTGGAAAGAAGAGGTAGTAAAAGAAGCGCAAGGGATTAACTATTTTAAAAGAAACGGAGTCGGCGAACTGTTGATACACAACTTTGGGAATCAATTCTCCCAGCAGAAGGGTCAAGGGCCAAAAGATGAAAAAAGTGTATATTTCCCCCGACGTCCCGTACCTGGATATCATGTAACCGCCGAGAATAGATGCGCCTGTTACCGTGCACAGGTTCGTTCCGATGAGGGTTGTGCTCAGCAGCCGCTCCGGCACGGACAGGAATTTCTCCAGCAAAATGGCGGATTTTGAGCCGGACTCGGCCTTGTGGCGGATTTTTATCTTGCTGGCGGAGATAATCCCGATTTCCGAACCGGAAAAGAACCCCTCGGCGACGATGCACAGAGCGACTATTAATATTACCTGGGTAAGAGTCATTTAATCGCCCTTCTTTTCCACCAGTAATTTCA
>CAYVLI010000094.1:0-3720 GCA_964452105.1 uncultured Nitrospinota bacterium | reverse complement strand
AATATTACCTGGGTAAGAGTCATTTAATCGCCCTTCTTTTCCACCAGTAATTTCATTATGCGGGGACCTCTGACCTCATCTACAGTAAAAGCGACCCTTTGTGATTCTATCTTTTCTCCCTTCAGGGGCGCCCTGCCGAAAAGGTGTAGCACATAACCTCCTAAGGTTTCCACGCGGTCGTCCTGGAAGTCTGTCTCCAATCTGCGGTTGAATTCGTCCAGCGGCATCATGGCCGAAACCTGATAAATCCGCCTCCCCACCGTGTGGAATTGCTGTTCGCCCTTGTCGTACTCGTCCATAATCTCGCCTACCAACTCTTCCAGCAGGTCTTCAAGGGTCACCAAGCCCGATACTCCTCCATATTCGTCAACTATTATGGCAAATTGGGTGGTTCCTTTGCGGAACTCTTCGAACAATTCGCTTATCTTCTTCGTCTGAGGAACCATGAAAGCGGGTTGGACCAGATCGCTCAAGCTGAGAGTCTTAGGACCCATGCGCGAATAATAGAGGAGTTCTTTTACGTTTATCGTCCCATGGATATTATCTATGGTTCCTTCATAAACCGGAAGGCGGGAGTAGATATGTTCCTTGATCCTGTGTAACGCTGCGGGTATCTCCTCGTTTATCTCCAGTGCAAAAATATCGGTCCGTGGGGTCATCACTTCGGACACGGTGGCGTCCCCGAAGTCGAACACTTTTTCTATTAGCTCTTTTTCCTCCTCCAGGATGACTCCCTCTTCCTTTCCTATGCTGAGGAGGGTGCGGAATTCATCCTCCGAGATGAGAGATTCTGCTTCCGGCATCCTCCTCTCGATTATGTGCAGAAGCCAGTCAACCAAAGCGCGTAAAATTCTTCTTACCGGTAGGATGACGGTATAGAAAGTTGACAGCGGTGTGGAGATGGTAAGGGAAAATCGTTCGGCGTTTCGCACGGCGAGGGATTTGGGGATGACCTCACCGAATACCAGCACTATGGAGGTGAATATCGCTATAGCTATATATTTCCCCACGTCACCATAGAGGTGAACCATAATGGAGGCGCCTATGACGGAAATGGCGACGTTGACAAGCTCATTGCCCATCAGGATGCTGATGATGAGCCTGCGGGGATGGATTATCAGGTTCCACAGGCGCTCTCCTCTCTTTCCCCTCTCCTTTTTGATCCTTTCAATCTGAACCTTGCTGAGGGAAAAGAGCGCCGTCTCGGACCCCGAGAAGAAACCCGAAAGGCCTAACAGGCAGGCCAGTATAATGATTCGAATTAATAGAAATGGGTCCAATTCACCCTTTTTCGCTTTTCCGGGGGCCGGTATTGTAACTCATGCATGCCTTCGCGGCATTGAATCCCGTTGAATCACCTTTCCCCATATAAAGCTCACACGATCCTTTCAACGCCTGATTCGATCCTTCCGCAGCAGGGGACGGTTCATGGTTTCTTGGAGGCGTCTTTGCCTGTGCCTAAATGATCCCAGCCGGTCACCTGCAGTTCCGAGGCATTCCCCTTTTCGTCAAGAAGAACGATTCCTTTCTCTCTCTCCGTTACGACCCCCACTTCCGTTACAGGGGCAAGCGCGCCTGGCCAGTTGGATTTTAGCCCTTTTACTCCCTCTTTTTCAACCGCTATCAACAATTCATAGTCTTCGCCCCCGGAGAGAGCGTAGCTCGATAGAGGTTTACTCAAGTCGCCCTGAAGTTTCTTCAACGCATCAGCCGCGGGAAGCATCTCTGAATATATTATAGCGCCGACGCTGCTTTCGTTGCACAGGTGACGCAGGTCTGAAGCCAGACCATCGCTGAGGTCTATAGCCGCCGTCACGCAGCCCGACGCAAGGAGCCTCCTTCCTTCCCTCACTCTCGGAACGGGGGTGAGGTGTTTGTAAACCGCCTCAAGTCGGGGTTCCCTTTCTTTCGCTTCCGGCGGCGCCTGGTCTCGCTTGTTGAGCAGTTCCACCCCTGCGGCGGAAAGACCCAGCTCTCCGGTGACCATCAATACATCTCCCGGCCGAGCGCCGGAACGGAGCAACGCCTTTCCCTCTTCCACTTCCCCCAGGAGCACCACGTTGATGACGAGCCCTCCGGGAGAGGAAGAGATATTTCCTCCCGCTATTGCCGCTCCCGTAAACGCCGCCACATCGCTCATGCCCTCGTAGAGTTCATCGATGTATTCCTGGTTTACGTCTCGTGGTATGCAAATGGATATCAGGGCATAGCGTGGAATCCCGCCCATGGCCGCTATATCACTGAGGTTAACGGCCATGGCCTTGTGCCCGAGCTGATGGGGGGTAATATAGGAGCGGCGGAAATGGACGTCTTCAACCAGGGCATCTATGGTGGAGAGAAGTTGAAAGCCTGGTCTCACTGCGCCGATTGCGCAGTCGTCTCCGATGCCTTTTATAAGGGCCTCTCCTTCTTCCTTCAGGGAAGCCCGTATATGTTCTATAAGCTCAAATTCTCCGGGAAGTTCCGTCATGCTCGACAAAAGTAACCTGTTATCAAGATTAACCCCGCCTCCCTCATCCCAGGGACCGCCGAACGCGAGACAACGGCCCTCGAGCCGATGCCGCCGTTGGATGCCTGTGCGACGCCTCTCTAAAAATCATGGGATTGCAACCCCTGCTCCATGGGATGGTGCAGCGCCATGGCGGAGCTTCCTGGGCGCTTTTTCAGTCGGTTTTGACTCCGGTTTGCGAACCAGAGAGTGTTCCAGCACATTATCCATTTCGTCCACCAGGATTATCTCCAGGCCGCGCCTGACGTTTCTGGGTATTTCGCTCAGGTCCTTCTTGTTCTGAGCGGGGAGCAGCACTTTCTTCAGGCCGGCTCGTTTCGCAGCCAGTATCTTCTCCTTCAGGCCGTCCACAGGGAGTATTTTACCCCGCAGGGTTATTTCGCCGGTCATGGCCACATCCTTGCTGATGGGTATCCCTGAGAAAATCGATGCGATGGCTGCAGCTATGGTTATCCCGGCAGATGGCCCATCCTTGGGAACCGCACCTGCAGGTACATGAACATGGATATCTTTCCCGGAGAAGAAATCGGCTTCGAGACCGAGCCTTGCGCTTCTGGAACGAACGTAGCTTAAAGCAGCCTGTGCAGACTCCTTCATAACGTCGCCCAGTTGGCCGGTGAGAACCAGCTTCCCTTTGCCTTTCATGGGGACGGCTTCAACGTACATAACGTCGCCGCCTGCGTACGTCCAGGCCAGGCCGGTTGCCACACCTACTTCATCTTCATCCTGCTCCGGTTCCGGTATGTATTTGCACACCCCCAGATAGAGGCTCAGGTTCCCGGCGGTGACCCGATGGCACTTCTCGTCCCCTTCAGCAACCCTCTTTGCCACCTTCCTACATATCGAGGCGATCTCTCTTTCGATGTTCCTCAGACCGGCCTCTTGCGTATATTCTTCTATGGCCTTTATGATGGCGTTATCGGATATCTTCAGGTGCTTCTCTGAAATGCCATGTTCTTCCATCTTCTTGGGAAGAAGAAACTGCCGGGTTATCTTCAGCTTCCCCTCCGCGGCGTACCCGGGCAGGTCTATGACCTCCATGCGGTCCCTGAGAGCCGAGGGTATGGGGTCTGCGTGGTTGGCGGTGGTTACAAACATTACGTTGGAAAGATCGAAGGGAACACCGAGGTAATGGTCGGTGAAGGAGTGGTTCTGTTCGGGGTCGAGCACTTCCAGCAACGCTGCCGAGGGATCCCCGCGGAAATCTGAAC
>CAYVLI010000093.1:2559-8362 GCA_964452105.1 uncultured Nitrospinota bacterium | reverse complement strand
AAAAAGGCGTCCATGCGGGTCTTTATCTGTCCCTCCGAGTATTCGCTGGGGTCCGTCATGTTGGACTCGAAGATGAGCACGGGAATATCCAGTTCCTTCTCCACCAGCTTCATGACATCGACCCTGTTCATGGACAGGTTTTTGCAGCCCCTGTTGGAGTGGCATATTATGCCGTCCACGTTGTAAGCCCCGGCCATGTTGGAGTAATAGGTGACCTGGCTCGGAATATCCGCGCCCAGGGGGTTAAAGCAATAGTGTTTGGCCACCTCGGTGAGGGCCTCGTCCATGTTGGAGGGTTCCTTCCATTCCAGCAGGCTATAGCTCTCCTCGTCGTAGCCGCACTGGTACTTGGTCTCCAGGCCCCACATGGATGTGTAGGGGGAAATCACCAGCACGACTCCCTGCTCTTCGAGGTAGTTAAGCAGGTTCAGGTTGTACCAGAGGGGGACGTTATCCCAGAGTATTCGAGCTTCTTCATCGGCCACTGCGGCCACACCACGGTTTGCCCTGTCCTCCAGTTCGTCCAGGAGCCGGTTATAAAAGTCCACTCCCCTCTGTGTTCCCCTGAGGTCCACAGCTGGCACCATGAGGGTGAGCTGGCTCTTCATGTTGAGCAGGCTGGGCGTTTGCTTGCAGTAGCTGAGAACCTTGTCCCATAATCCCCTGGCTTGGTAACTCAGGCTCACTGCCTCTATGAACCGCTCTTCGTTGAGCTTGCGTCCGGTCAAGTTCTCGAGGAAATCGACGAGACCCTCTATCTGGGCCTTCATGTAGTCGATGTGCTGCTGGCGGACTCCCCGCTGCAGCAGCGGTTGGTCGATGACGTAGAAAGGCTTGCTGAAGTGCCTGCTTAGCACCTCCCACCAGCTTATGTGAGTGTTACAGGCTTCCTTGCAGGAAATGATGAGGTCCGGCTCGGGCATTTCGCCCAGGGGGCCCTTGTTCAAGAGGGCGGAGCCGATGAAGGAGCGTGCGTAGGAGCAGAAGTTTCGGCCGTAGCCGTGCTGCTGGGTCGCTTCCAGCAGCTCTTGATTCTTTTTAGTGGCGCCGCATATGGCGCCGTAAGGTTCTCCGTAAATGGGCACTATGTCCATGGCCCTGAGTATCTCAGAGGGCGTTCCCACACCCGCCCAGGCCAGCGTCTTGCCCTCTTTTTTGGCGGTGGACATGACCCCGTAATACTCGGCCGCAAGGGCCTTGCACTCTTTCCATATCTTGAGCGGTTCGACCAACATCATTGTTGAATCTCCTATGAAACCCTGGCTGTCTCGATGATATCCAGAAGCGCACTCACCGGCCCCGCTATCTGGGAAGTAGAGACTGTGGTCTCTATCTCCAGGAAGGCCGAAGGAATCTTTTCTTTTTTCAACCGCTCCTCGATGTGCGGCCGGTCGAACTCGTGCGGGTCGCAAAACTTCTGGTGGATGATGAGCACTCCGTGCACATCGAATTCTTTTATCATATTCAGGATATGTTCGTATCGACTGTCCGCAGGGTGTTTGTTCGGGCACACGATCCTGTTCATGTAGCGCTCACAGATAGCTTCCAGAGGCGCCTTATTCAGAGGGGCGCTGCCCCAGTAATACCTGGTGCCCACGCAGAGGTCGTCGGTAACAATTACCGCTCCCTGCTCCTCAACCGTGGCGAAGACATTCGGGTTGAACAGTGCGCTCCCCGTTATCATCAATCTTGCCCCGGAGCGGGGTGCATCGCCTCTCCCCTTTACCCTTTCCAGCAACTCTTCCAGGAGGGAGACATGCTCCTCTCTGGGCATGAGCATCCCGGATACGTTTACGTAATACATCTCCGTACCCGAAATGAGGGGTGGGTCGCTCTTGCGATATTCGTAAAGCTCTCTGATCAGTTCCCGCTGCCTGTTGAAGACCTCGATTGAGCGGGTTAGCTTCTCCTCGCTTATCTCCACTCCGAAGTGGGATTCCAGGCTCTGCACGAAATCCTTGAGCTCGTGCATGTAGAAAGTATGGGCGGAGGGCCTGTTTACCTGGCCCGGCATATCGAGCATCCATGCGTAATCCATAGGAAGGTGCACCTTCCAGCTCTGGAATGCGCCCCTGATATGCTCGCAAGAGTAGGCCATCACGATACCGTCCAGGTATTCGTAGCGGCCTTTCAGCGCCTCATCAAGGGTGGTGCGGCAGAAGGGGCAGTAGTAGGTGGGCATGAAAGCGTCGCTGTCCGTTATCGGTTCCAGAGAACCGAAAACCCTCACCGGCAGCAGACCCGCAGCGTGCAGTATTTCATCCGGCGAGTATGAGCAGAAGCTTCCCACCACCTTCTTGCCCTGCTCCTTCATGCGTTGAGCGATATCGTGGCGGCCTTCCACAGCCTCACGAAATTTCTCTATCATCTGTTATCTCCTCACGTGAAGTATCTCATATCTTATGGAGCTCAGGGGTTGAGCAGGACGTCCTCCGGAGCCCATCTCTCCTTCACGCAGTACATCCTGAACAATACCTCCCCGAACCCCCCACAGTCCACCCCCGTATCATAGCATTTAAGATGGTCGGGGAAAAGTCCTTCAAGCTCCAGCCCCTGGCTCAGGCGGTCGTAAACTATGTATGAGAATCGCACCATGGGCGCTATGGCCCAGGGACAAACCGAAGGGCAGGTGGTCTCCCTGGGAAGGAGCTGTCCCACGGAGGCGAAAACATACTTGTCTCCCAGCTCGAACTTGTAAGCGCAGCCGTCGGATTTGACCACCTCGGCGACTACCTTGTAATCGTAAACCCTGGGCACTCCCTTCTGAAAGAAGCTAAGCACCCCTGGGCTGACCTGTGCGATCTGCTCATCCGTCCAGTTGTATCTCTCCTTCAACGCATCCTTAAGTTTTTCATCCATATCCGCAATCCTCAGAGCAGCAGCGCCGTTTGACCTCCGTCAACGTATATGCTCTGTCCCACGATGAAACTGGAGGCCTCCGAAAGCAGGAACAGGACGGTATAGGAAACCTCTTCCGGCTTTCCGGCTCGTTTAATGGGAATCCGGTTCTCCATCTGTTCGAAAATCTCCGGGCTGTTATTTTTAAGCTTTTCCCCCACACCGGCGAAAATGAGCCCGGGCGATACCGCGTTGACCCGGATATTGTTCCCTATAACCTCGCCCGCCAGCGTCTTGGTAAACCCTAACATACCATGTTTCGAGGAGCAGTAGTTAGCCCGTGTCGGCCATCCCCCGAATGCGGCGGCCGAAGCCACGTTTACTATTCGTCCGAAATTATGCTCCAGCATATAACGGACGGCCTCCCGGCAGCACAGGAACGTCCCCCTGAGGTTCGTATTTAGCACGACGTCCCATTGCTCCTCCGACATATCTTTGACCAGGGCGGGATCGGAAACGCCTGAATTACTTACCAGGAAATCTATCTTCCCGTACTTTTCCACCGCACCGCGAATGAGGTTTTTCACGTCATCCGACTTCATCACATCTGCGGTGATGGCCGCCGATTCCTTCTCCATCCCTTTAATAATATCCGCAACCTCGTTTAATTTGTCTGCGCGTCTCCCTGCAAGGACGACAGATACATCCTGCTCGGCCAGCTTCAATGCGATATCCTTGCCCAACCCGCTTCCCGCACCGGTGACCACGGCCACCCTTCCGCCAAGTTCAAAATTGAAACCCATATCCCCCCCCATTCATCAACCTATTTTCAACCAGCCTATCAGTGAAATGCTCAAAACAGCGATAATGCAAGAGGCCGCCAGCCCAAGGAGGACGGGCTTGTAGCCCATCTTGCGCATCTCTCCGAAACGAGAGCATAATCCTATGCCTGCCAGTCCCATGATAATCAGGAATTTGGCTGCCCCGTGTATCAGAGACGTAGCATCCGTCCAGAGTTCGGGCGATATGGGCATGAAACCATCCATGAGAGTCCTGACCGCGGCCAGACCGATGAACCCGAAAAGGAACAGCGGGAATATTTTCAAGTAGTTGATTTGCACTTTTGCGTCTTGCGCCGTGCTCATCTCCCGTTTGGCCGACCATATACCTATGGACACCACCACGGGAAGCATGAAAAGATTCCTGGTCAGCTTGGTCACCGTGGCCGCTTCACCGGCCAGGTTGCCGTATATAAAGCCCGCCCCCACCACCTGTGGCGTGGAATGTATGGCCGTACCCGCCCAGACTCCGAATGCCGTCTGAGACATTCCCAGGAGATGCCCCACAACCGGGTAAACGAACATGGCCATCAGCCCGAATAATGCGATTGTACCTATGGCGTAGGAGACGTCTTCTTCCGTGGCGTTTATGACCGGCGCGGTGACAGCTATGGCCGTTCCTCCACAGATGGTCGTGCCAACGCCTATCAGCACGCTAAGCTTTTCGGGGAGCTTCATCCTTCGTCCGATGAAATAGATGAGAAGGGGCGCTACCGCGATACACACCAGCACCACGATGATAGCCGTGGCACCCAAATGCAGAACCTGTATGAAGCTGAGGCTCAAACCCAGGAGCACTATGCCCGTTTTCAATACCTTCTCGAATTCTCTTATGCCGCGCTTGAATACGGACGGGAGATCGACCAGGTTGGTCATCAGCATGGACAGTATTATGGCCACTATTGCCTGATCCAGAAGATGCTTCCCGTCTATCACGAACAGACCTGATACCTTCCCGGCCAGGAAGGCCAGGACAAACATCAAACCCCAGCCCGGCAATGCCCCCATAACGCCACTCATGATACGAAAGCTTTTGGAAAGAGTAATAGGAACCTTCTTCGTCGTGAAGGCGCCCTCATTTTATCGATTCCAGCACTTCCTTGATTGCTTCGCGAGCCGTCAGGAACCGCATTATCTCGCTGCTGCCGCCGCCTATGCGCTGTATTCGCGTGTCCCTGAGCATGCTCTGCACCGGATAGTCCTTGGTATAGCCGATGCCCCCCAGTATCTGCAGCGCTTCGTCGATGACTTCGTAGCAGCCGTCGGAGGCCATTATCCTGGCCGATGCGGTCTCCTTGCTGGCCCCGTATCCCGCATCAACCATGCGCGCCGCCTTGAGAGTCATGAGCCTGCTGGCCTCTATCTTGGTGTACATCTCAGCCAGCTTGAAGCTTATCCCCTCGAACTGGTAAATGGGCCGCTTGAACTGTTCTCTCCTGGCGGCGAACTCGAGGGCTATCTCATAGGCCTTCCTGGCCGCACCCGTGCATCCGGCGCAGATGATGATGCGCTCCATGTCCAGCTCGTTCATCATTATCTTGAACCCCTGTCCTTCCTCACCCACCAGCATGTCCCTGGGCAGCCTGCAATCCTCCAGGCTGAGATAGCAGTTGTCTATCAGGCGGTCCCCCATGAGGTCGTACCTTTTCTCCACCTTGAATCCCGGGGTATCGGTTGGCACTATATAGGCGCTCATTCCCTGGTGGGGATGGACGTCAGGGTCGGTCACCGCGAACATGGTAATATAATGTGCTATCCCGCCGTTGGTGATGAAGCGCTTTATGCCGTTGAGGACGTAGTTATCCCCGTCTTTTACGGCGCTGGTCAGGATGCGCGCAGCGTCCGAGCCCGCCTGAGGTTCAGTGATGGCTATGGCGGAGATCAGCTCGCCTCGTATAACCGGCTTGAGGAAGCGTTCCTTCTGCTCTTCCGTCCCGAATTTCCAGACGGGAACCGCGCCGAAGACCGTATTATCGTGGAAACCGGTGCCGCCGTAAGCCTCCGCGGAGAACTCCTCCAGCATGATGGACAGGTCCACGGCCCCTCTGCCCGCGCCGCCGTACTCCTCGGGAAATGTGAGACCGGCATAGCCATGCTCAGCCAGCTTCCGGGCTATCCTGAGGCAC
>CAYVLI010000093.1:0-2459 GCA_964452105.1 uncultured Nitrospinota bacterium | reverse complement strand
GCGGAGTCCTGGGATATCAGCGAGGACGGCAAGACCTGGACCTTCCATCTGCGCCCGGATGCCAGATGGAACGACGGACAACCCTTCACCGCAGACGACGTGGTGTTCACTTTCGAGAAACTCATATACAACGAGAGCATCCCTGCAAGCGCCAGAGACATCTTCACCCTCGAAGGCAAACAGATAAGCGTACACAAGGTGGATGCTCACACGGTCAGCTTTACCCTTCCCGTCAAGTTCGCCCCCTTTCTCCGGTCGCTGGGGCAAGAGATACTCCCCAGGCATGCTCTGGAAAAGATCGTCGATGAGGGGAAATTTAACAATGCATGGGGCGTCAACACGCCGCCCGAAAAGATTGTGGGCACAGGCCCCTTCATGCTCGAGCAGTACATTCCCGGTCAACGCGTAGTGCTCAAGAGGAATCCTCACTACTGGCGGAAGGATCAGGAATCGAATCCGCTCCCTTATATGGATAAAATCATGCACATAGTCGTCCAGAATCAAGACGTGGAGCTTCTCAAGTTCCAGTCCAAAGAGATAGACTACCTGGGCATGCGCGGTTCCGATTACCCTATCCTCAAACCGAACGAGCGGCGAGGCAATTTCACCGTTTACAACGTCGGCCCTGCCTTCGGCACCAACTTCATAACCTTCAACCAGAACACCGGGCGCGACCCGGAGACGGGCAAACCCTACGTAGTCCCACACAAGCTCAAGTGGTTCACCGACCTTCGCTTCCGCCGCGCCGTGGCCCACGCCATCGACAAGCAGTCCATCATAAACATCGTCATGAATGGTCTCGGCTTCCCGCAGTACTCCGCCATGAGCCCTGCTGCGAAGCTGTTCTACAGCGCCGACGTGGTGAAGTACGATTACAGCCCGCAAAAATCCAGGGCCCTGCTTAAAGAAATGGGGTTCAAGGATACAGATGGAGACGGCGTATTGGAGGACACCGCAGGGAATCCCCTCCAGTTTAACCTGTTCACCAACTCCGAAAACACTCAGCGCATAAAGATTACAGGCATCATCAGGAAAGACCTGGAGGAGGTGGGCATGAAAGTGAACTTCACCCCCCTGGAGTTCAACAACCTGGTCTCCAAGCTGTCATCCAATTACCAGTGGGACGCCATGATCATCGGACTCACCGGCGGCATCGAACCGCACTTCGGCAAGAACGTCTGGTACAGCAGCGGCCACCTCCACGTCTGGAACCCGCTCCAGAAGAAGCCCGCCACCGCCTGGGAGAAGCGCATAGACGAAATTTTCGACCAGGCCGCCCAGGAGCTGGACACCGGGAAACGAAAGAAGCTTTACGACGAATGGCAGCTCATAGTCTCCCAGCAGCTTCCCTTGATATACACCGTACTGCCCGCTTCGCTGCATGCCGTGCGCAACAAGTTCGGAAACCTCTACCCCACCGCATACGGCGGAGCATTCCACAACATTGAAGAAATCTTCGTCAAATAGACATCCATGATATATCAGGGGCCGGCTTCATGCCTGCCTGGAGCATTAATTGCAGATGGAAGCTCTCGCTTGGGGCGGGTTTAAAACCCGCCCCTCGTATTGTTGAGGACTGCCTTTATTGAGCATCACCCTTCCTCGGGAATGACATAAGGATACCCACCCTTTTAAAGGGTAGGAGCTATATTCGTCACGCAGAGTGCGCGGGGCGGCCCCCTGGATTAATCCGGGGGATTATTTTTTTGGGGCAACTCCTGCTTTGCCGCCTCTTGATTTTCGTTTTTTCTTCGCTTATAATGGGTGGCAGGGGCTGTGCCCCTATCACGATGAAGGCGGAACTGCGGAGGGAAAATGGGATCAGGGTTCGTACATCTGCATTGCCACAGCAACTATTCGTTTCTTGAGGGGGCCAGCTCCATCGATGCGCTGCTGGACGCCGCCGCGGAGGCGGGCATGTCTGCGCTGGCGGTCGCCGACGCCAACGCCCTCTACGGCGCGGTGGAGCTATACAAGGCCGCGCAAGAGCGCGGGATAAAGCCCATCTTCGGAGCGGAGGTGAACGACCCGGCGACGGGCCGCAAGGCGGTGTTGCTGGCGAAAAACCGGAGGGGCTACTCCGCGCTTTGCCGGGTCATCACCGCCCGCCGTCTGGATGAGGAGTTCTCTCTGAAGAAAGCCCTGGTCGAGGAGGGGGTCGACCTGTTCATCCTGAGCGCCGAGCCGGGGCTGCTCCGGGCGCTCATGGATGGGCGGGGCAGGGAGGGGCTGTGCGTGGAGCTTCCCGCCGCCTCTCCGGGCAGGATGAGGGCGCTGGCGAAGTTCGCAAGAGAGAACGGCCTGCCCGCGGCGGTGACCAACGACGTCCACTTTGCCCGCAAAGAAGGCTTCCGCATCCACAAACTGCTGACCGCCATCCGGGAAAACACCACGGTCCATGCCGTTTCCGATGATATGCTGTGCAGCCCGGAGGCGTGGCTGAAACCGGCGGCGCTCAT
>CAYVLI010000092.1:4345-8421 GCA_964452105.1 uncultured Nitrospinota bacterium | reverse complement strand
GCCGGTTCTCCCGATTCTATGGCTTCCCAGAACTCGCCGGAGTCCATCCCTGCTTCCTGCGCTATCCTAGTAATGATATCCCGGTTTCCGATATCCTCTCCTTCTTTGAAATATGCTTCGAAGACTCTGTCATGAAATTCCCTGAACAGGCCCCGGCTCTTTGCATATTCACTGCCTTCCAGGGCCAGGAGGGTTTCGGGCACGAAATCAGGCCGATTCACCGTCTTGTTCATCTCGGAAGCGAGCTGGCTGAGGATATTCCATTTATTATCAACGTAACGGGGCTCGAGATATCGGGAGGCTTTTCCTTCCTTGTGAATGACGTATCCTCTCCATTCGGAGCTGAGATCGTACTCTTTTTCAAGCGCCTTGAGTACTTCATTCCCCAGGTAGCAGAAGGGGCAAACGTAATCCGAGTATACTATTATGCGCACATTCATGACTACCATCCTATAATTCTCTGCCCACGGCCAGGGCTATTCCTCTCAATTCTTCCATCATTCCGGCGAACACTGCGGGTTTCAGCGATTGCGGCCCGTCGGAATAGGCCTCTTTGGGATTGGGGTGCACCTCTATCATCAAACCGTCCGCTCCTGCGGCTAAGGCGGCCCTTGCCATGGGGATGACCAGATTCCACTTGCCCACACCGTGACTTGGATCCACTATTATGGGGAGGTGGCTCAGCTCTTTGACCGCAGGGACGGCGCTCAGATCGAGGGTATTGCGAGTATAGTTCTCGAAGGTCCTTATGCCTCTCTCGCATAGGATGATGTTCTCGTTGCCGTTGGCGGCTATATATTCGGCGGACATGAGGAAGTCGTTTATCGTCGAGCTCATCCCCCTCTTTAAAAGCACGGGCTTATCCTGATTGCCCACCTCTTTAAGGAGCCTGAAGTTCTGCATGTTGCGGGCGCCTATCTGGATGACATCGGTGTAACGATATACCAGTTCCATGTCCCTGGGGTCCATGAGTTCGGTAACGATGTTGAGACCGGTTCGTTCCTTGGCCTCGGCCAGGTACTTCAGGCCTTCCTCCTCCAATCCCTGGAAGCTGTACGGGGAAGTCCTCGGCTTGAAGGCGCCGCCGCGAAGGAAGGTAGCCCCCGCCTCTTTAACTGCATCGGCTATCTCCACCAGCAGGTCCCGTCGTTCCACGGCGCAGGGTCCGGCGATGACCTGAATCTTCCTGGCCCCGATCTCCGAACCGTTCACGCTTATTACCGTATCGGACGGTTTTAACTCGCGACCGACCATCTTGAAGGGCTTCATTATGGGCATGATCTTATCGACGCCGGGGAAGGCCTTCAGCGCTTCCTGATGGAGGACGGCATCTCCGCCGATAAGTCCTACTATGGTCATGTCCGTTCCCTTGGAGATGTGGAGTTTAAGCCCCCATTCTTCGGCTTTTCGCTTGATCTCCTCGAGTTCTTTATCAGTAGCGCTTCTTTTGAGGACTATTATCATTTATCTTTCCTTTGTTATCATCATCGAACTCAGCAACGACCCTGCGCCCCGTTCGAGCAACCCTCAAACATGAGAGCCAGGCTGCGGCGTTCTACTTTATCTCTACCTTCTTTATGGTTCTCTCCTTCTGCTGCCTGCCCACGTCTTCGGCCCGCTCTATGGCTCTGTCCAGTATGGAGCGCACAGCCAGGAGAAACTCCTTCTGGGATTTGAGAAGGTGGCCCCTGGCTTCCGCGAACTCTGGGAAAAGTTCTCCTACCGCCCCTCTTCTATTTCTTCTTCTTGCCATCTTCTTTCCCCTCAAAGATTATTTGAAGTCTGTTTCCTACGAATTCCGCTTCGGTTATCTTCTTGCCCACCAGGGTTCTGGGCAGGAAGATGTTTCGCTTAAAGTAGCCCACCTGAAGTATCAATTCA
Organism: uncultured Nitrospinota bacterium; assembly: GCA_964452105.1. Lineage (GTDB taxonomy): Bacteria > JAUXIQ01 > JAUXIQ01 > JAUXIQ01 > JAUXIQ01 > CAYVLI01. The sequence goes on along the minus strand of CAYVLI010000092.1, from coordinate 6,540 downwards.
TCTCCCCGCACCCACATATCCAGCTTTTCCTTGTCCACAAAGGGGAGTTTAAGGGTGAGTACGTAATTTCTGCCCCGCTGCTTGATCACCATGGGCTTGCCCCGGTAGAGACTTTTTGAGGGATCGGCTTCTCCATAGGTATCTTCTGCGACCATTGAAAGGTCTTTGATCCCCGATATCTCCTTTTCGAAGAACTTGACATGGAATATGGGCAAGGGGTTGAAGGCCTCCTCTACTTCAATAAGGTTCTTCTCCTGGGTTTTACGCCAGTGCTGAAGGTAGGATTTGAGCGCTTCCGGCGGCAACAATCGGTTCACCACGACCGAATCGACGGGATATCCGAACAGGTTGAGATAGGTATAAGCGCGCTGTGATTCCTTGATGACCATTTTTTCGGCGTTGCATACTATCCTGATGCTCGTTTCGCGCGGGTTCATGAGGATATCTTTCATCTCGCCGACGTCTTTGTAGAGCGCTTCGAAGGAGTTATACACCTCATCCGACGGCAGCGGAATCTTGGTTATCCTTTCCGCGATGGGCCGTACTGCTTTAACGAATTTGCGCTCCAGGCTGAACAGCTTTTCCATGTACCATTTGAGGATATCGGGGAAGCTGAGCATTCTCACTGTGGCGCCGGTGGGCGCACAGTCGACAATAACCACGTCGTAGTTCCCGCTGAAATAATGGTCGTTCATCTTCATTATGGAAAACATCTCTTCCGTGCCCGGAAACACAGCAAATTCCTCGGCGATTATCCCGTCAAACCCCTGTCTCTTCAGGAAAGTGGTGACGAAGTCCTGGATGGTGCCCCAATAAGTTTTCAGCTCCTCATTTATATTAACCTCCTGTGCGTGGAGATTTTTCATTATGTGCGCCGGTTCGTGGCCTATCTCCCGGTCGAAAGCATCTGCCAGGCTGTGGGCTATGTCGGTGCTCATGACGATGGTTCTGTACCCCATTTCGGCGCACCTGACCGCAGTAGCCGCCGAAATGGTGGTCTTGCCTACGCCGCCTTTCCCGGTGTATAGTATTACTCTCATATTTTCCTCTCATTGTTCTCGGTGACCGTAATAATATAATATCCAGCGCGAAAATTCAAAAGCATTAAAACGGGGAAAATAGGGTGAAAGCTATTAACGGACAATATTTTAACTTAACTGACCATGAAAATAGACTATAATGGCGGCGGAGGTTAATCTTCTAATCGGTTCCCTTCCTTCAGGAAGACCAGCGTTCGGGATGAAACCGGATTAGAATATGGCGTGACTTTCAAGGCCGGAGAAAACGAATTCAGGAGGACCCTGACGTGAGATCCATTTCCAAGCTTTTCACCAAATCTCCCTTCCTTCCGCTCCAGGAGCATATGACAAAAGTAAAAGAGTGCCTGGACCTTGTGAATCCCATGTTCGAAGCCCTCTACCGAAAGGATTACGACGAGCTGAAAGCCCTGTCCAAGCAGATAATGAAGAAAGAGCACGACGCAGATGAAATAAAGAACAGGATACGAGACAATTTCCCCAAAAGACTCTTCCTTCCTGTAGACCGCACCGACCTTCTCAAACTCCTCTCGGCCCAGGACGACATAAGCGACGGCGTGGAGGATCTTGCAGCCATGCTCAACATGCGCAAGATGGAATGTCCTTCCTGGATGGAAGAGAGCCTGAGGGAGGTTACTGAACGTGTGCTGAAGGTCTGCTACAAATCGCTGGAGATAGTGGAAGAACTCGGCCAGTTACTTGCTGCCTCGTTCGGAGGACCGGAGTCCCAGAGGGTTTTACAGATGATAGAGGAGCAGGGAACCCTCGAATGGGAAGCAGACAAGCGGCAATACAAACTGGCCCAACTCCTTTTCACCATGGAAAAGGAAATAGAACCGGCGGCTCTGTTCATGTGGGTTGAGATTTTCAAGAAAATGGGACAGCTCAGTAACGACGCGGAGAAGGTCGGCAAACAGATACGCATGTTCATAAACAAGTAGAAGCTCTGCCATAAGTGAGTAATTTCACCTTTCTACCCGTATGACTTAAGGCCTTCATGATGTTATTCGAATCTGGTTTTCTCCTGGTAGCGATAATTATAGGCCTATACATGGCCTGGAACATAGGGGCTAACGATGTGGCCAATTCCATGGCCACCTCGGTAGCCTCAAAAGCCATCACCTTGCGCCAGGCCATCTTTCTGGCCGGGATTCTTAC
>CAYVLI010000092.1:0-4245 GCA_964452105.1 uncultured Nitrospinota bacterium | reverse complement strand
CTGCACCTGAACCTGCCTTTCTGGGAGGCTCTTGTCATTTCCCTGGGAGTCGGGGCGTTGGCCATGGGAGTGGTGAAATTAATGATAAGGTCCATGCCGGAATCGCACGAATCCCTGCAGGAAGAATTTGTGAGTATGGAAGGTATCTTTCGCCATCTGCAGGTAATCACTGCGGCTTATGTTGCCTTCGCACACGGAGCAAACGATGTGGCCAATTCCGTGGGGCCGCTGGGAGCCATATATTCTGTGGTAAAAAATGGCATGCTGACGGTAAAGGTTGCGCTTCCAACCTGGATTTTGCTGCTCGGGGGAGTGGGCATTGCCATAGGGATAGCCACCTGGGGCTACAGGGTCATGGATACCCTGGGCAAGAGAATCACCGAGATGACTCCTTCGCGAGGGTTCTCGGCCGAGTTCGCGGGGGCTACTACAGTCCTGGCGGCGTCCAAGCTGGGCATGCCCATTTCCACCACGCATACGCTGGTGGGCTGCGTGGTAGGAGTGGGGCTGGCCAGAGGTTTAGGAGCGCTGAACCTCAAAATAATAAGTAACATCATCAAGGCGTGGTTATGGACGGTGCCTTTTACTGCCGGACTGACCATGTTTATCTATGTAATACTTTCCAGGTACTACGGGTAGATTTCGAGTCATAAAAGTCAATCAAACATTGGGAGCGCCAAAATGAAAAAAGAGATAATTTGCACCGAGAAGGGGCCGAGGTTCGAGAACCTGAACCTCCCGTTTTCCCAGGCTACGGCTTTCGGAGACCTGGTTTTTGTATCGGGTCAGGTTTCCTTCGACCCGGAATCGGCCAAGCTGATAAAGGGCAATTTCGAGGAGCAAGTGAGGAGGACGCTGGACAACGTACAAATAATTCTGGAGGGGGCCGGTTCATCGCTGGACGACGTTCTTAAAGTGACCGTCTTCCTCACGAACATGAATAATTTCGGTAAACTGAACGAAATCTACAGGGAATACTTCCCCGAAAACCAGCCGGCCAGATCCTGCTTCCAGGTGGCGGCGCTGGCCGAGAGTCTACTGGTGGAAATAGAGTGCATTGCATGCCGAAGCGAGCGATAGCGGCTTAAGAGAGCACCAGTAATAGGAGGCGGTGATACGATGGAGTTAACCATCAAGACTTTCGATTCAGATATTGTGGAATTGTACGCCATGATGGACGAGGCTTGGGCCAGAGACTACAAGAAGGAGCCGAGGCTTGACTACACTCCAGAATTTCTCAGATGGCATTTTGACGCACCCTCCACGGATAAGGAACTACTCGTCGGAGCATATCATGGAAACGAAATAGTCGGCTTCGGCTCTTCTTTTCATCGCAGCATGTCCCTGAGGGATAGACCTCTCAGGACTACTCTATCCACCTTCTTCACCGCGCACGCAGGTTACCGCCGCCAGGGAATAGGCTGGAAGCTGGTCGAGGAGCGCCTGCGGCGCAACAGGGATAAGGGATACCAGTGCACCTTCGTTTACCTGCAGGAGGGGCACGCCTCCGAGCCGCTCTACCTGCGCCTGGGGAAGGAGAAAGGAATCAAAGTCCAACTCGTGTACAAGTGCCCTCTCAGGGTGCGCATACTCGACTCCTCCAAGCTTTCCAGGAAAGGCAAGGTGGACTGGAGCGAAGTGCAGATCGACATACCGGCCGTCACCGGCTATAAAGGCACAATAAGGCCATACCTTAATTCCGACCTGCCGCGCTGCAGGGAGCTGCTGAACGGCATACGACACACCGTCCCCTTCGCCAGGGTCTGGGACAGCGATGAAGAGCTGGCCTGGGAGCTCGATCATCCTCCCTTCTCCGAGACGCTGATAATGGAAGAGGAAGGAAAGGTACAGGGCCTTATTAACTACTTCTGCATGGCACGAATAGCCAAGACGGTGGAGCCGGTAGCCATTATGGATAACGTCTGGTTCGGGAAGCTGGATGGAGTGCAGGCCTCCGCCCTGATAGCTGCGGCTCTCTCGAAAATGAAAGAACGGGGATGTATCGTGGCCAACTTCATGGGGCCGCCATGCATGGACGAGACGGTATTCAGGCTCATGGGCTTCGTGGAATATCCCACCTACCTGAATCTGTACGCTGCGATACTGGACCCCTCGGTGGATTTATCGGGACTGGACAGAATATACCTGGACCAGAGATGAACTCGCTCTTCGCATCCCGGGCTGCTTGCGCAGCCGGGTCTCCGCACCCGACAGCATGATAAATATCCCGGGCTGGCTACATCTCCAGAAGCAGGGAGATGGCGGCCTGGTGTTTCTCGCTCTCCTTGTTCAGGGCCTCCGCTTCCCGTTCCATCAGCCCGCTCAGCTTCTTGAGGCCCAGGTTGCCGGGGGCGCCTATGTGCTTTCTTTTAGCAATACTTTCGTCCGGGTCCATGAGGCCAAGCTTTTCGTAATCATCGGCCACCTGCCTGTAGGCGTCCCTGAAGGGCACACCCTGCTCCACCAGCTCCAGAACCCTGTCCGTGGCGAAGACGTCCGGCCCGAAGGCCGCCCGCAGCGCATCCCCGTTCACCTGCAGCTTCGATATCACCAGGTGGCAGACCCTGACGGATGCTTCGGTTATCTCCAGCGCCTTCATGTAGGGTTCCTTGGTCTCCTGCAGGTCCCGGTTGTAGCCGGAGGGGAGGGACTTGACCGTCTCCATTATCTGGTAGAGACAGGCCATCACCGTGCTGGCCTTGCCGCGTACAAGCTCCATGCCCGCAGGGTTGCGCTTCTGGGGCATTATGCTGCTGCCGTCGCACAGCTCCTGAGGGAGGTTGAAGTACCCGAACTCGGGGAGGCTGAACAGGATGAGGTCCGTCGCCAGCTTGCTCAAATCGAGCATCACCTGGGTCAACGCGAAGAGGACTATGGACTCCATCTTTCCCCGGCTGTTTCCCGCGTAGAGGACGTTGTTCTGCACCCTGTCGAAACCCAGGAGGTCTGAGGTTAGCTGACGGTCTATGTTCAGCGGGACGCCATAGCTAGCGGCGGAGCCGAGAGGGCACTGGTTGTTGAGCTTGTAGGCGGTGTTCAGCAGGCACAGGTCGTCCAGCAGGCTCTCCAGGAGGGCGGCTGACCACAGGGCTACCGACGACGGCATGGCCCGCTGGCTGTGGGTGCGACCGGGCATGGGAACCTTCTCGTACTTGGCGCTGAAATCGAGGAGCGCCCTGCAGAAATCGAGGAGGTCTCCCTTTATATCCAGCAGCCGCTCCCTGGTGTAGAGGCGGATGTCCACCAGCACCTGGTCGTTCCGGGAGCGTGCGGTATGTATCTTCTTGCCCAGGTCGCCCAGCTTCTGCGTGATGTGGTTCTCCAGGCGGGTGTGCACGTCTTCATCGGAGAGCGTTATCTCGAACTTGCCTTCCTCGTGGAGCCTGAGCACATCCAGGAGGGTTTTCCTGAGCTCCTTGCACTCGGCCTCGCTCAATATGCCTATCTTCTCCAGCATCTTGGCGTGGGCCAGGCTGCCGTACACGTCCGCGCGTACCAGGTTATCGTCCAGCAGGTAGTCGTTTCCCACGCTGAACTTCTCTATCTCTTTATCGAGCTGGTAGCCCTTGTTCCACAGCTTGGACAAACGATATCCTCCCAAAATCGTATTAAAAGCATAACTCATTGAAACTACAATCGATTTTTTATGTTGTCAAGTTTTTGTTTTATTTCTTACGGTCAATCTATCAACAACTATCCATCAGGGATAGAGCACAACGGGGTTGCAGGTTGCTCCTACCACCCCCGTTGCTTGAGCCACCTCTTGTACAGAATCCGCAGATGGACGCAGATTTTATTGCTATCCTGGAAACCGCATCATACATCTGTTATCTGTTTAAATACCCCCCTATAGAAAAGATGCGGAAATCCAAGGTCTATGCTGTATTAGGCTATATTTTTCAATATGTTAAGGTGGGTCAAAAGAGCTGTCGTATGGGGGCGAATCCAAGGTCGCAATCTTCATGCGGAATCCATCAAACACGCGTTATCTCGCGCCGGACTGTGGCCTGCGGCGTTGTCCGAAAACACTTCTGATTTATCATGCCGGGCGATACGGCTTCATCTTACTGATTTCAGGGTGAAAAACGCGTTTAAACTCCTGTTCGAATTTACTGAGGGAAGGCGGTGGGAGGGCGTATAGCCATACGCCCCTACCATGAAACGGTTCGTTTGTCATTTTGTGTGGGGGTGACCGGCGGGTCGCCCGTTAAAGGGCGGGTTTAAAACCCGCCCCTACGATGCGTA
>CAYVLI010000091.1:0-8434 GCA_964452105.1 uncultured Nitrospinota bacterium | reverse complement strand
AGTTTATAAAAATCTCCGATTTCGGATAAATTTTCAACGAAATCGTTCATTTCAATATAAAACTTCCATCAAGGTCATATTCGATGCAAATCATTATTATTGGACATCCACCGTTATCTGCTTAGCTCTGCCGGTCTCTTTCTTGGGGATTACAACGGTCAGTACACCGTTTTTAAGTTTTGCCCCCACTTTTTCCTGTTCGATATCACCGGGCAGGGAAAAAACCCTGTAGAACTCCCCGGAAGGACGCTCCTGCATTATGAAAAGGTCTGTAGTGCGCTCTTGCTCCTGTTTATGAGATTTCTTGCCTTTTATGTGCAGGGTCCCATCCTTTACTTCCACCTCTACATCTTCGAGAGCGACCCCCGGAAGGTCCACTTCCAGAATAAACGAATCTTCCTTATCATAGATGTCCACCGGCGGTTCCCACCCTGAATCAGCCGAACTCTGCCGGCCTCTCCAGCCTGCAAGGGCTTCTCCCAGCATCTTGCTCATCCTATCCTGCATGGAGAAAGGATCGCCCATGAAACCCCACCTTTTAGCAGGCGCCATTACTCAGCCTCCTTTTGAATTTAACTTGAGTAGAGAATCTTTATTTGTCTTTATCTACGTCCTCGAATTCGGCGTCCACAACATTGTCATCGGCGCTGGGGCCTGATGCATCAGCCGAACCCTGTGCCTGCTCCGGACCCGGCGCCTCTGCGCCTGCCCCTGTTTGCTGGTACATTACTTCGGCCATCTTATGCGAAGCCTGCGTGAGTTGTTCGCCGGCGTTTTTCAGGGTTTGAGCGTCGTTGCTATCCAGGGCTTTGCGCGCTTCCTGGAGGGCCGATTCGATCTGGCCGATGATGCTTTCGTCCAGCTTGCTCCGGTTTTCGTTAAGAGTCTTTTCAGTAAAGTAGATGGTGGAGTCCAGCTCGTTGCGGGCATCCACCGACTCTCTCTTTTTCCTGTCCTCCTCGGCATTGGCCTGGGCTTCATCCACCATCTTTTTGACATCATCTTCGTTTAGCCCACTGGAAGCGGTTATGGTTATGTTCTGCTCCTTGCCCGTGCCCAGATCCTTGGCCGAGACGTTAACGATACCGTTGGCGTCTATATCGAAAGCGACCTCTATCTGCGGGGTCCCTCGAGGAGCAGAGGGGATGCCCACAAGGTGGAACCTGCCAAGGGTCCTGTTGTCCGAGGCCATTGGTCTCTCGCCCTGCAGCACGTGAATCTCCACGCTGGTCTGATTGTCCGCTGCCGTGCTGAAAACCTGGCTCTTCTTCGTGGGGATGGTGGTGTTCCGCTCGATGAGCTTGGTGGCAACGTTGCCCAGTGTTTCTATGCCGAGCGAGAGGGGAGTAACGTCCAGCAGGAGAACGTCCTTGACGTCACCGGCCAGCACGCCGGCCTGGATGGCTGCACCCACTGCCACCACTTCATCCGGATTTACGCCTCTATGGGGCTCTTTACCGAAGAGCTCTTTAACAAGTTGCTGCACCCTGGGTATCCTGGTTGAACCGCCGACCATCACTACCTGTTCTATCTCTGAAGGAGATAACCCCGAGTCCTTGATAGCCAACCTGCAGGGTTCAAGGGTCTTTTCCAGGAGGTCTATGACCAATTGCTCGAACTTGGCTCTGCTCAGCTTCAGGTTCAGGTGTCTGGGACCAGAGGCATCCGCGGTGATGAAGGGCAGGTTTATATCGGTCTCGGCGGTTGTGGATAGCTCCATCTTGGCTTTCTCAGCGGCTTCTTTCAGTCTCTGGAGGGCCATCTTATCCTTGCTCAGATCGATTCCCTGATCCTTCTTGAACTCGGCTACCAGCCAGTCGATTATGCGCTGGTCCAGGTTATCGCCTCCCAGATGGGTATCTCCGTTGGTGGCTTTAACCTCCACCACGCTGTCACCCACCTCGAGAATGGATATATCGAAGGTGCCGCCGCCGAAATCGAATACGGCGATGGTCTCATCTTTCTTTTTATCCAGCCCATAGGCCAGTGCGGCGGCCGTTGGCTCGTTGATGATGCGCTTAACCTCCAGACCGGCGATTCGTCCGGCGTCCCTGGTCGCCTGCCGCTGACTGTCGTTGAAGTACGCCGGAACGGTAATCACAGCCTCGGTAATCTTCTCGCCCAGATATTCCTCGGCGGATTGTTTCAGCTTTTGCAAGATCATGGCTGAGATTTCGGGGGGCGAATATTCCTTGTCCTCTATCTTTATGCGCGCATCGCCGTTGGAGGCCGCCACCACGGTATAGGGAACAATTTTAATCTCTTCCGGCACTTCGTTATATCTGCGTCCCATGAACCTTTTAATGGAATAGACGGTATTTTCCGGGTTGGTGATAGCCTGCCTCTTAGCGACTTGCCCCACCAACCTCTCATCGTCTTTGGTAAACCCGACCACGGAAGGGGTGGTTCTCCCCCCTTCGGGGTTGGTTATAACAGTGGCGTCACCTCCCTCCATAACAGCCACGACGGAGTTGGTGGTGCCCAGGTCGATGCCTATAATTTTAGCCATTTGCTTCCTCCTTGACCTACTGGATTATTAGATGAAGTGAGTTCAACACAAATATAATACTTGAGTCTGATTGTGTCAAACTTTTTTCCAAATTGAGCTATCCCTGCGTTTAATAAAGCATTTTAGGTGATATTTTCGTTCTGTTTAGTGAGTAAAGTCTTTTTTAAACGAAGAATTCTTGGTTTCAAGCCGTATAAAATAATGATTTCCCCCGTTTTGTTGATACAGCTGGAAGTAATTGTGCAGAAGCGTACTGCAATAGTCTGTGTCGTCGGGTGCGGAGACCCGACAGCAAGCGAGATGCTTTCCCCGGGATGACAGGCTGAAACGCAGCCTGAACATGCCCGGCCCGGGCATGTAAGGCGGGTTGAGAATTTTTCGGGTATCAGATAATACCTTCTTCTTTGAGACAGCGGTACAGGGACTCCGCATCTTCGAAACAGCACGGATAATCGAGGATGGGTCTATTGACCACTACCAGGTGAATCCCCAGTTCCAGCGCCGCCTCTACTTTCTCTCTCAGCCCTCCTTCTTCCCCGCTCTCTTTGGTGACTGCGGTGTCCACTCCCAGTTCCTTCCACATTGCGGCGTTCAAGCGGGCCGAAAAGGGACCCTTCATGGCGATTATGCGGTCCGGCTCAACGCCCGCCTCCAGGCATTTACCTATCGAATCGATGGACGGGAGCACGCGCACGATGAGCTTTCGATCGTTTTCCCTCGCAGTCTCCGAAAATATCTCGAGATCTTTTGAACCGGTGGTCAGGAATATGGTCTCGCCCAGGTCACAGGAGAGCCTTGCCGCTTCCTCCATGCTCTCCTCCCGGTGGATGAGGGGCGACGTGGGGAGGGCTAACTCTTTTCTCTGAAACCTTACGTAAGGAATGTTCGCTTCCCGGCAGGCTTCCATTGCCGTAACCGAAGCCTCAACGGCGAAGGGATGGGTGGCATCAATCATACATTTTACTCTCTCCGACCGCAGCAACTCCACCATGCTCTCCCTGTTCAACCTGCCCTTCCTCACATCTATTTCGGCCTTAACGTTTTCGGTATTTATCGGATAAGGATAGTCGGTGGCGGTGGTAACCAGTATCTTTTCCGCCTCCTCCGACAGCTTATCGAGCACTTCTCTGGCCTCACTGCTCCCGGCCATGAGGAGTATCATATCTCGTATCCTCTGGGGGTTATGAGCAGGTTATCCTTCCTGTAGGTGGTGGAGTTGCCGATGATCACCACCGAACGCATATCTATCTGGTGTTGGGTGAAGCGGGCCAGGTCGGTGACGGCCACTTTCTCATCCTGGTTTCCCACGCTGGTGGCTATGCCCACGGGTGTTTCGGGTGCGCGATGCTCGAGGAACATCCGACGCGCCTCTTCTATTTGACGGGTGCGCGTCCTGCTTTTGGGGTTGTAGAGCACGGTGACCAAGTCAGCCGATGCGCATGCCTCAAGCCTCCTGACTATCACTTCCCAGGGGACCAGCAGGTCGCTGAGGCTCATGGTGACATAGTCCACCATGAGAGGGGCGCCCATCAGGGCGGCGGCGGCGTTTGCGGCGGATACGCCGGGTATGATTTCAACCTGGAGATCGGCCCCTTCTTTGGCTAATATCTCCAGGGCTGGTCCGGCCATGCCGTAAACTCCGGGGTCGCCCGAGGAGATGAGGGCGACGCACCTATCCTGTCGGGCCAGCTCTATGGCCTTCCGGCAGCGCTCTATCTCCTTGCCCATGCCGCTGGTGATGACCTCCTTGCCTTTTAGCATGTCGCTTATGTGGGCGACATAGGTGGTGTACCCCACCACCGCATCGGAGCTTCTGATGGCGGAAATGGCTGCTCCGGTCATGTAGCGGATGTCACCAGGACCTATTCCTACCAGGTAAAGCATTCCCTGGCCAGGGCCACCGTCACCCCCGGATATCTCTTCTTTCCTGCTATTAATAACGTTTTCCTCCCCGCTAACAGGGCTGCAGGTTCGCATACTCCCTCCATCCCCACTTTCTCCTGAACGAACTTATCCTTATGATAATCCTTCACACAGTGCCTTATCTCTTCCGAGGAGACTATTTTAAGGGGTATATTGAGTTCCCTGGCAGCATCCCGAAGGCCTTTCTCATCTGCTTTTATGTCTGCGGTGGCCATGAGGCGGACATCCCGAGGCTCCAACCCAAGGTCGTGCAGAGCCGATAGAACTGCCTCCACCACGGCCTGCCCGGTTACACCCTTCCTGCACCCCACTCCGACTATTATCTCTTTCTCGGCTTCCGTGGAAGTGGTGACGACGGCGTCGGTGCGGAGGACGTTGGCGACATCGAGCGCGAGGTCGTTGGCCCCGCCTTCATGCCCGGAAAGGAGGCTCACCACGAAGCGGCCCACGTTATCCGCCAGCACCACTGCCGGATCGGTCTTTTTGCTCCTGATGTGGGGGGCTATCGCTCGAACCGCCGCCCCTGCGGGCAGCAAGAATATGAGCCCTTTGTACCTCGTGAACAGCTCGGCAGTTAGTTTTAGAAGACCATGACTGAACTCATTGACGGACTCATCCTCAATGCCCAGGTCCGTGGGTGCGAAGATATCAACAGCTCCGCCCATGCCGTCGCTGATGCGTCTGGCGGTCTGGTATCCTCTATGCGAGAGGGTGATGATAGCAGTTTTCAATTCTTCTATTACCCAAAGTTTTATCGATTTATATAATCCAAATTGAGTGATTTCAAACGTCATTGCGAGTGAAACGAAGCAATCTCGCTTTTTTCTATGAGATTGCCGCGCACATCACGGGTGCTCGCAATGACAGACAAACTGAGGCTTTCTACAAAAATCGCCCAATTTAGGCATAATAAAGTCCAGCGGCCTTTCACCCTCCCCTCCCCCTCCCGTCAAGGGAGGGGAAATTCCCCCTTGCTCGGCAGGTCTTTCAGGTGAAAGTCTCATGCACGATTATTTATTTCGTCATATACAAAACTATCGACGGCCTACCTGGCCTCGTAGAGTTTGGACCTTGTCCCTTTGCTTCCAAGGGCCGGGCCGACGAAGATGAGGGCCGTCCTGGTTATCCCGGCCTCCTCGATGGCCTGTGGAAGCAGGCTCAGGGTGGTCTGAATAATCTTCTGCTCCGGCCAGGTGGCCTTATAAACCGCAGCGGCCGGGCAGTCCTCCCCGTATTCGCCGACTAACTCATCCACCACCTCATTGATAAGCGCAGCGCTCAGGAAGATGCACATGGTGGCGCGGTGCGCGGCCAGCGCTTTGAGGCCTTCCCGCTCCGGAACAGGCGTTCTCCCTTTTCCGCGGGTCAGGATAACGGTCTGGGTTATTTCAGGTATGGTCAACTCCCTGGCCATGGCGGCGGCGGAGGCTTGAAAAGAGCTGACTCCCGGCACCACTTCGTACTCCACGCCAAGCTCATCCAGGCGCTCCATCTGCTCGTTGATGGCCCCGTATATGGAGGGGTCGCCCGAGTGAAGGCGTACTACGTCCGCCCCTTCTCCCCTGGCATTTTTTATCACCTGTATTATCTCCTCCAGGGACATATCCGCCGAATTATATTTCTCGCAGCCCTGCGGGAGCAGCTCCAGCAACCAGGGATTTATAAGCGACCCGGCATATATGCAGCAGGTCGCCTTCTCCAGAAGGGCCTTCCCCCTGATGGTCAAGAGGTCCGGTGCGCCTGGGCCTGCACCTACAAAATAGACTTTCATGCGTCTTCCCTTCTCTCTGAATATTTTCTTCCGGTCTTTATGAGTATGGTGGAGAGATAGCCTGCTTCATCGTCAGAGCCTCTCAGCTTCAAAAGCTCCTTGACGACCCGCTGTTCAGGAAAACCCGCCCTGCTGACCAGGACTGCACTGCCTAACAACTCTTTCTCTTCGAGGAGATCGATTATCCTCTGAAGATTCCTGGCCACCTTCATGAGCACCACCGTATCGAATCTATCCAGCAACTCCTCCAGGTCCCCGATGTCCCCCGACGCCGGTACTATGACCACTTTCTCATCACCCTCGCCGATGGGAAAATCGGCCAGGGCGGCGGCGGCGGTTATGGAAGTAATTCCGGGGACAGTCTCTATTTCCAGTGTTGGCAAGGCTTTACGCAGGCCCTTGAGCAAATAGATGTAGGTGCTGTATAGCATGGGGTCGCCGAGGGTCAGGAAGGCGGCGTTCCTGCCGCTCATCAGCACGGCGGCTACCCTGTCCACCGAGACTCGCCAACTCTCTTCGAGTTTTTCAGAGTCTTTTGTCATGGGAAAGACCAGCTCCACTACTTCCGAACCCTGCCCTATGTGGAGCCCGGCTATCTCCCTGGCCCTGCTTCCCTGACCTGTCCTCGCCCGGGGGACGAATACTACCTGACAATCCTGGAGCACGCGGACGGCCTTGAGAGTCAACAAATCGGGATCACCCGGCCCTACCCCCAGGCCATAAAACTTTCCCGTAACTTCTTCTCTCATGGCTGGTCTTCCTTCACCACTATGATAACATTAAGGGGAGCCGCCCCGCTGCTCCTGAGCTGCTCCAGGGTGAGCCGCACAACGCGCTCTCCGGGGAGGGAGAGATTCTCGCAGAGGTAGATGCTCTTGCCTCGGACGGAATCTGGCGCGAGCGCCCTTCCCACCGCCGCCGGGTCTTCTTCACCGCTGGTGAGTATGGCCACCTTGCTGTTATTCAGAATCACCGCATCTACTCCTTCAAGGTCGTGTCCGTGACAACTGTATATCACCGCATCTTCCCATGTCATCCCCAGCAGAGCAAACGCATATTGCACGGCGCTTACGCCCGGCAGCACTTTGCAGGACGACCTGCCCAACTTTTTTACGACCGACCTGGCGAAGCTGTGCACGCCCGGGTCTCCTGTGACTAGGACCACGACGCGGGTCTCACCCCTTTTTTGGTCGATGACCTTCAGGGCTTCCTGGTAATTGCCCTTGAGGATTAATTTATCACAGGTTATGCGGTTAAAAAGATCCAGGAGCCTCGGCGGACCTACGAGCAGGTCCGCCTTTTCCACCGCCTGCACGGCGGCGAAGGTCAGGTGCTCCCTGGAGCCGGGTCCGCAGCCGGCTATGATCACCCGGTTCAACTGCCTGGCCTCCAGGAACGAGCGCCGGCGGATTCGCCCACCAACTCTCCTTTCATGGAAAGAAGCATGACCCCTATCTCCATCTTCCGGCTCACGTGTTCCTCCGCGGCCGTCTGCACCTCTGCGGCCAGTCTCCCAAAAATATCATCCGATACTTCCGGAGGCAGCAACTGAATGAACCCCTCCACCGTACCGAGGCTGCTGTACTGCTCCTGTTCGGACAGCTCAGGATAATGTGCAGACAATGCCTGCATGACCAGCGGGACAGCGCTCTCCGATTTAGATGAATGGGTTTCGAAATCGCCCCTTATCAATTTGAGCAACTTACCCGGATGCCCCGCAAGGAGGATGCGTTTGAAACCGCGCTTACAGGCGGCATGGAGCATGAACCCCGCGTAGTTGCTCATCTGCACCACTTGATCCTCTTCGAGGGAGAGGAGGCGCCTTACCCCCTTCTCTCCGATATTGCCGGGAACCACTACCAGCGCTTCATATCCCCGGGCTGCGGCTATGTCCAGCGCGCAGAGGAGGGAAGCCTTGAGGGCTTCGATGGATTTCGGCTCCACTATTCCCGTCGTGCCTATGATGGAAATGCCTCCCACCACGCCCAGGCGAGGATTGAAGGTCTTCCTGGCGAGCTCTTCTCCACCGGGGACTGAGATGGTTACCGCCACTCCCCTGTCCGTTACCTCATGCACCGCTTCCCTTATCATTTGCAAAGGGACAGGGTTGATTGCGCGGCTGCCCACCGCTATCTGAAGCCCTGGTTTCGTGACCACTCCCACTCCAGTCCCGCCCTGAATCGACAGCCCCTCTTCCTTCCAGACCGCACTGGCCATGATGGTAGCGCCGT
>CAYVLI010000090.1:0-8515 GCA_964452105.1 uncultured Nitrospinota bacterium | reverse complement strand
TTCAGTATTCACCTAAAGTAGGTTAGAGCGTCAAAGGATATGTAATCTTAAAATTTCGCTGTTACTTTAAAATATATACTCCGGTATGTCCAGGCATTTTGCAGGGATGTGGCTGGGGCGGAACTGGCGCTACACCTTCTTGACGTAGATTTCGGCGACGATATCTTTGTCCAGGGCGAGCGTGGTTTCTCCGACCTCGAGGACGTAGGAGGGGCTCTTCTGATGCAGTCGAACTACGTTCCCCGGTACTATGCCGAAGGTGCTCAGGTGTTCCAGTCTTTTATGGAACTGGGTATGGATGAAGACGACCCTGCCCGTCTGCCCTACCTCGAAGTTGATGAGCCGCTGTAGAACCGGCTCCACCTTCCAGGACACTTTCTTGCAGCACTCGCCCTGGGGGATGGGTTTGTTGTGAGGACAGAGGGGAGGGTGGCCCAGGAAGGTGCAGACGCTCTCCGTTACCTCCGGGCTGAGAATATGTTCGAACTCGCAGGCGCTGTGGTGCGCCTCCTGTGAGGCAATGCCCAGCACATCCATGAGAAGCCGCTCGGCCAGGCGATGCCGGCGTACCACGGTCTCCGCCCGCAGCTCGCCATCCCGGAGAAGACTTAAATCCCCATTTTCCATCTTGATTAGCCCTCGTTCCTGCATATTTTTGATAATCTGGTCGAAGTCCTCATCCTTGTCGTGTTTTTTCAGGTGAGCGAGGACTTCGGGCTCCTTCTCGCGGCCGACCCATATGCTCTCCAGTATTTCATCTATTATGTCTTCTCTCATGGATATTGGACTCCCTCTGGTAAGCTGATACGAGGCATGGCTTTTAACTACCCTCGGTTGACAGGTTTATTATCCGCAGGTGTCTTAGACCCGAAGATTTTCTTGAACAGGTTGATTATGGCTGAATCCGGGGCGAATGTGTAGCCGCATTTAGGACACTTGCTCAAGGAGCATTTCCTGCCCGCAACGGGGCAGGTGGTACAAAATTCTTCGTCGATTATATCATATCCGCAGAGCGGGCATTTCATAGTTGCACCCCGAGATGGGCCAGCACGGTGTTGAGGAGGCCGCCTACGACGAAGGAGAAGGGGAAAATAAAAGCTGACATGGCGATAGCGGTCCTGAGCCCCCTCTCCTTGATGATTATGAAGAAGTTGGCGATGCAGGGGACGAACAATGTAATAGTAACGAGGCTCACCACAATCTGGTTGGGGGTCAACAATCCCTCCTTGGCCAGGTTAAAGAGGCCGGCAGCGCCGTAGTCCCTACGCAGGAAGCCGATGATAAAAGCTTCCGTGGCTTTGGATGGCAACCCCAGGAAAGTCACCACTACGGGAGAGGCGATCTTTTCTATCCTGACCAGCAGATTTAGCTTATCCAGTACGTACAGGATAGCAGTGCCCAGGATGAACAGGGGTATTACCTCTTTCAGGTACCACTCGATGCGGGCCACCGTCTTCACTAATATATTGGTGAGCTGAGGCACCCGCATGGGGGGTATCTCCAGCACGAAATCCGATGAGCGGCCGGGGATCACCTTCGAGGCGAGTACGCCCACGAGGAGGACGACCCCAACCACCACGCCCACCCAGAGGGCCGTGGCCGCGAAGGAGAGGGTGGTGATCATTCCCAGGATAACCCCCAACTGGGCCGAACACGGCACTCCCAGCGCCAGGAGGAGCGTCATTATGATCCTCTCCTTCTTGCTTTCCAGGATGCGTGTGGTCATGGTGGCCATGGTATCGCAACCCAGGCCGAGTACCATGGGCAGAACTGCCTTTCCGTTCAGGCCCATGACCTTGAATATCTTGTTCACCATGATGGCCAGGCGGGGGAGATAACCGGAATCTTCCAGAATGCTGAACACTATGAAGAATGTCCCCACTATGGGCAGGATGATGGCGAAACCGTATGCGAGGGCCATGGTAATCAGGCCGTATTCGCCTACGAAAAACTCCTGCACGGCGTTTACGCCTATGATCGATGTGATAAGTTTAGTGGACCATACGTTGATGTACTTACCGAACACCACGAATTCCAGGAAATTTACTAAGGTTCCGGCGCCCAATAGACCCACGAAGAGGTAGGTAAGGTAGAGGACCGCTACGGCGAAGGGTATTCCGTAAAGTGGATGAATGGCGATGTTGCCCAGGAAGCGCGACAGGGATTTACTCTTTATTTCCGTCCGGCGTATGACGGGGCTCAAAATTTCCTGCACCGTGTTGAGGCGCTTGCGATTGAGGATGTAACCCAGCGGTTCCGATAGTTCGGCCTGAACATCTTTTCTAATGGATGCTGCTTTTTCCAGGTCTTCTGCAGGCATCCTATCCTCCAGCCAGTTGAACAGGCTCTGGTCTCCCGAGAGGAGCATGAGAGCCATGGAGCGACGGGAGATGTTTGTTTCCGGCAGCAGCGGGGAGACCTGTTCTACCGCGCTTTCAATCTTATCCCCGTAGTCGAGGCAGGCCCCGTTCCCGGCAGGTTTGGCCTTTTTGAACTCCACCTTACGCAGGGAATCGAATCCTTTCCTTTGTGTGGCCACCGTGGAGATAACTTCGACGCCTAATGCCTCGGAGAGTCCGGTTGCGTCCGGGATGATGCCGCGGCTCCGGGCTTCGTCCTCCATGTTCAGGTCCAGGGCGAAAGGCACGCCCATTTCGGAGAGCTGCAGAGTCACGACAAGAGCGCGCTCCAGGTTCTTGGAGTCGGCCACCTGGACGACCCCTTCGTAGTTTTCAGTGAGCAGTATGTCGCGGGCGACCCTTTCGTCCTCGGACATGGGGTTGAGGTTGTTGATGCCCGGGGTGTCTATCAACAGCTTGGTTTTCCCCCTGAAGTTGGCCCGCCCGTAAACTACTTCGACGGTGGTCCCGGGGTAGTTGGAGACGGTGACGTACTTGCCCGTCAATACCCCGAAGACGACGCTCTTGCCTACGTTAGGGTTACCTATGAGGATAACCTTGCCGGTGTTTTTGGTCGTGATTTCTTCTTTCTTTGTTTGATGACAGTCCATCGACTCGCTCTGTTTAACAAGGGCTGTAATAGGGTATGCTGTGCTTCAATGTA
The DNA here is from genome assembly GCA_964452105.1 of uncultured Nitrospinota bacterium. GTDB lineage: Bacteria > JAUXIQ01 > JAUXIQ01 > JAUXIQ01 > JAUXIQ01 > CAYVLI01. Next base: position 5,452 of record CAYVLI010000090.1, on the reverse strand, counting down.
TGTTTCTGCTTAAATCACGCGGATACACTTCATCATAGTTGATAATGATAATCAATTCTAATATCATCGTCAACTCTTTTTTGCAACATTTTTTTCACCGGCGGGTATAAAAAATCGTTCCCTGTTTAAATGTATGGCTATTGCCCGCCTTCCGATGCAGCCTTCAGTATTATCCATAATATTTTCTCCGCGGATGAGGATTCAATTACAGAGGTCCGGTTCGTACGGCTCGGCGCCGTAAAAAAGCCCGGATAAAAAAATAGTGGCGGCGGGTATTTAGCTCAATCCTTTTTGTTGCCTTCGTAGAGAATTATCCTGACCTTCTCCTCGGTTATCAGGCCTTCCTTGACCACTCCATCCAGCCGGGGCTTTATTTTTTCTATTTTTTCTCTCGTATCCGCGACTTCCACCACGATTGGCAAATCCGTGGAAAGTCTTAATATAGACGTGGTATGAATGCGGCTGGTTTTCCCGAAACCATCGATGCCCCTCAACACGGTGGCGCCAGCCAGCCCTTCTCTCCTGAAAAGCTCAATCAGGTATTTGTAGAGAGGTTTTCCTTCGAATTTATCAGACTCGCCTAAAAATATTCTCAGCAGAATTGCCTCGGATTCCCTTTTCATTTCAAGCTCTCCATAAATTGATGGCGACCGTTTTTCCCATATACACGGCGAAGAAGGTCAGCATGATCGTCGCAATGACGTTCAGGCCAAGAAAAAAGATTTCTTCCTGCTCGAGCAGCCTGAAAGATTCGTAACTGAAAGTTGACATGGTGGTAAATGCTCCCAGCAGCCCTATCGTCAAGAGCACCCTGGTTTCTTCACCGAAAAAGCCCTTGTACTCGGATAAATACATTACCAGGCTCAGGATGAAGCTTCCTATGAAATTGACTACCAGGGTGCCTAAAGGGAATTTTGCTATTCCGTTCTGTATCCAGCCGCTGATCAAATATCTCAGGATGGCGCCTATGAACCCGCCAACTCCTACTAATAACCACAAAAACATTGCATTTTTCTCCGGAATATTATGCAGAACGCATGGGTGCGAGATGTTCCGCTACGGCGTGAGATAAGCCGATATTGTATCAAGAAGTTAGGAATGCGGTATTTCAATCTCCCGGGGAGAGCGTGCGCAGGACGTCTTCCTTGCCGATTACGCCCACTATCTCTTCATTATCCACCACGGGTAGTGTGTGGTACTTCTTATCCACCATCAGTTTGGCGATTTCATCGAGGTCCGTATCGGGTGTTACCGTTACGGGATCGGGTGTCATGGCCTGAGAAACCGTTATGGCGGCTATCTTCTTCAGCTCTTCTTCCAGGTGTTTGGGAGAGGTGAGGGGGAAGAAAGCGTCCAGGATGGTGAAGACTGATGGAAGGGGCAGCTCTTTTTGCTGAGCTATGAGGTCGCTCTGGCAGAGTATTCCCACCAGGTGGTTCTGATCGTCCACCACCGGCAGGCCGTTAATGTGGTTGTCCAGCATCAGTTTTGCGGCCCGAATGATTTCTGTTTCTGGCGTTACCGTGATTATTTCCCTGGTCATTATATCTTTTGCTTTAAGCATTAAAGGACTCCTTTAACTTCGCGGGCGAGGTACAGCAGCTTCCCCTGCCAGCTGACAACGTGGTTGAGAAAAGGAATAGCCAGGCATTTTCCCCGTCTGGCTATAATTATAATTTACAATATGGATTTAAGCTATCCCGGCACAGGTCTTCAGGCAGGGGAGCGGTTTGCGGGGGTGTTCTCTTTTACGAAAGCGACTATATCTTCCAGCAGGCTTCCCGGGGGGAAGACTCCCGCCACACCCATCTTCTTCAACACCGGTATATCTTCAGGCGGCACAACGCCGCCCGCTACCACCAGTATATTGTCCATGCCTTTTTCCCGAATGAGCCTGAACATTTCCTCTATGCCGGCGTGGCGGCCGCCTATGTTCAACCCGATGACATTCACGTCTTCCTGCAGGGCCGTTTCCACTATCTGCCGAGGGGTGATCATGCCGCCGTAGATGACTTCCATCCCTGCGTTTCGCAGGGCGGTGGTGACCATGGCCACTCCGCGCCAGTGGCCGTCCAGGCTGGTCTTGGCCATCAAAACTTTTATGTTCTTTTTCTCTTGAGCCATCCTTTATCCTCACATGTTTTCCGCTGTAGCCGTCTCGCCAGGTATGGGGGTGGGTTTGAAATCCGCCCCTTGTTGTGAAAAAGTTTTTCCTGACGACAGTCTCCTCCCCCTCGACGGGGGAGGAATAAAGGTGGGGGTGAAAATTTATAACCCCCTCTCTTAATCCCTCCCGCCAAGGGAGGGAAAACAGGTGTGAGCTTTAATACGTCCTATCCCAAATTTTCCTTAGCTAATCCTTATGTGAAATTCTAAATAGGTATGGGGGCGTCCCAGGTGTCGAAGATTTTGCGATAAACCTCCCCCACTTCTCCTATGGTGGAATAGGCCTGTACCGCCTCCAGCATAACAGGCATGATGTTTTCATCGGATTCGCAGACCTGGCTCAGGTGGTCGAGAGCCCTTTTCACCTTCTGATTGTCCCGCTGCCGGCGCAGCTTTTTAATCTTTTCGAGCGCTATCTCCCAGGTGCTGGGGTTGGCTCTGAAGGCCTTGAACTGGAAGGCTTCCTTATCCATGCGGAAGCAGTTGTGGCCCACTACCTTGAGCTCGCCGCTGGTTACTTTGTTCTGCCGTTCCATCATGCCCCGATATGCCTCATTGTGCAGCCAGCCCGATTCCAGGACGCTGATGAAGCCGCCCTGTTGCTGGATTTTCTCCAGGTATTCCCAGGCCCGTTCCTCTATTTCATCGGTGAGTTTCTCAACGAAGTAGGAGCCGCCCAGCGGGTCTGCCACGCTGGTTATGTTGCTCTCTTCCTGCATTATCTGCTGGGTGCGCACGGCTATGGTGTGCGCCTCCTCCGAGGGGACTGAGATGGCTTCATCGAACGACGAGACGCCTATGGACTGCACTCCTGCGAAGGCCGCTGCGAGGCAGTAGAGCGTCCCCCGGATGATGTTGTTCAGGGGCTGCTCATAGGTCATCCAGGAGCCGGTGGTGACCACGTGGATTCTCATCTTGAGGGCCTTGGGGTCCGTGGCGCCGTAGCGGTCGTGCAGCAGCTTGTACCACATGCGTCGGGCGGCGCGCATCTTGGCCACATCCTCGAAGAAGTCGCGACCGCTGGCGAAGTTCACCCCGCCGATGCCGTAAGCGAAATCGTCTATCTTATATTTTCCCCGCCGCAGGATTTCCTCTATGTACTCGATGGCGTTTGCCAGCACAACGGCTATCTCCTGGTAGGCGTTGATGCCGCTCTCGCTTGCGTTATAGCCTGGAATGGAGACGGGCACCCACTTGGGCACGTTCTCCACGCAGTATTCTATGAAATCGCAGTTGAGCCGCAGGCCCGGGCGCGGGGGTATCTGGTCCTTGATGGGGCAGGATAGGTAGCTGATAAAGTAGTCGCTCTGGCCGGTGCCCCTGAGCCTGTTCAATGGTAATCCCTGCTTCTGGGCCACTGAGAAGTAGGCGGCGTGTGCGAAGGGTGCGAACTGTATCACCGCGCCGCCGGGATGTGCGTAAACCTTGTCCAGCTTGATGCCCTCCAGCGCCGTCTCATAGTCTGCCAGGGACATGAGAGGCGGGCCCGTCAACCCCACGTCTTCCTTCCTGGCCATAACTTCCGGGTGGTCTATGTCGAACATGTGGTAGGTGGTGAGCTGGTCTATCTCCATGATGAACCCCGTCTCTCCCTGGCTCAGGAGGTAGAGGATGCGATCCCGCTCGTCCTCGGGAGTGCCGTAGCCGCTTAGCTCGAAGATGCGCCATGGCTGCTGGCGATACATGTTCGGATAGACGCCGCGGGTGAAGGGCGCCCCGCCCGGGAGGCCGAGCCATTTGCCATCATCATCGGTAGAAACGTCTTCTCTGGTATAGACGTTCTTGAGGGGTATGCCCGAAAGCGTCTCGAACTTTTCACGAGGTTTATGCTCTGTCATTTTTCACATCCTTTTTTGAGAATGAAAAACTTTATCTTTATTTACTGTAATTTCTTTTGTTTACCAGGCTGTCGGGTCTGGAGAGCAGGCAGCACGGTGTCCTTATCTACTGCATTCCATTTTGATTTTACCTTAATGCGCCTCTATTTCAAACCTTATTTATCGACTGGTTATTTCGCTTGCTTTGCGGCCGGACCACTTTAAGAACTGCCTCCGGCCTTGCAAAGGGTTTTCAGCCCGGCCTTAATATAGAATTGGTGGGGATTTGACATTCACGAATGGCAGGAGTGAGGGCAGGGTATGGAAATCATCAGGGAGATTGCAAGGGTAGCTATGCTCCAATAATAAAGGAGAGGTGAGGTGCCCTTCCCGGAATCATCATTAGGCTTGTTTTTGTAAAGTCTCGAACCCCTATTCTGGTTTATCAGCCGCTACCATTCTGCACCAGGTCAGCCAGGGTAGTTTGAGTAAGTACTTCAAGGAGTTTCTCCTGAGCCTCCGCCCAGACACCGTTCAATTTACAGATTTTCTCCCTTTCACATTCTCCCTCTCTGATAAGGCAGCGGTTAAGGAATATGGGCCCTTCGACTATCTCGATTATTTTCTTGAGGTTTATGGATTCCAGCGTCACCCCTATCGAGTAACCTCCATTTACTCCTTGATGCGATTTCACCAGGCCCGCCTTGGTTAGAATCTGAAGGATTTTAGCCAGGAAGTTCTTTGGCACGCCCTGTTTTTCTGCTATCTCAGCCAGGATGGTTATCTTACCCTCGGGCTGTTCCGCCAGATATACCATGCTTCTTAAAGCGTAATCACCTGCTCTGGTCAACATCATTGCCCTGCTCCTCCACTGCATATGCCAACGCGGGAATTGTTGAAGGGCGCTGGAAAGGTTCAGTGATCTTAATAGGGCAGGATACTATCTTGGCTTCGAGAAGCAGATTAATACAAAAAAATGCCATAGTCCAGCTAAAAATAGAGCAAATTACGTGCTCTTTGTTGAATATTTGTCCTGTTCCTTATAAGTCCTACTTATTTAACAAGATATAAATCCTGACATAAACATAATGGTTGACAGGCGCCCCATCATCCCTGTAATGTCTAACTAACTATTCAGCGAAAAGAATATTAATTCAATAAATATAATAAACATTCAATAAATCCTGAAAAAGTGGTTGTAGTAAAACAAAAACTGTAGGAGCGCCTTCCAGGCGCGAAAAATCGCGGCAAGATGCCGCTCCTACGGGGGGCTTGAGGAATCCAGGAAATTTCAGGTAATCGTGAAAACCCCGGTATATCTACTTTTTCAGGATTCACATTCAATAAATCCGGTATGGCGATGATGCGAAAAAAAACCGCCCGAACTGTTGACGAGAAGAGGGAACTCGTCCAGCAGTTCATGGTGAACAAGCTCTTGAAAGGCGCTACAAAGGTATTCGGGCGGGCTG
>CAYVLI010000089.1:0-8598 GCA_964452105.1 uncultured Nitrospinota bacterium | reverse complement strand
AACTTTACTTGACTTTAATAATACAAAAATTTAGTATAGTGTATGAAAATCAGTAGCTTTCCAGTTTTTTACATCTAAGATGTTGAGTTTAAGTAATATTGAAAAATAAAGAGTGTAGAGCAATCTTAGGAATATCAGTGATTTAGAAACGATGGGGGGCCAAAAAAATTGAATGAAGAGACCATTAACACCGAAGGCAGCGGAACTCAGGATGAAGAAATCCTCACCCCTACGCCTTCCGCCGGCAAAAACAGGAAAACGATGGTCATCGTTTTGGCGGTGGTTATAATCGTTGGGGGCTACTTCGGCTTCAAGTGGATTCAGTTCAGGAGGACACACGTCACCACAGATGACGCAAGGGTGAAAGGCACCATGGTGACGGTGAGCTCGAGGGTGCCTGGAGCAGTGGAAAAGATTACCGTGGATGATGGTTCACAGGTAAAAGCAGGAGATCTGCTGGTAAAAGTCAACCCTAAAGAACTCTTCGAGAAAGTGGAGGGAGCCAGGGCCGGCCTCCATTCCACCATGGGTGAATTGAAGAAGGCCAAGCTTGGTTACGAGCTGACAATCAAGAACACCAAAGCGAATCTCGACCAGGCCAGAGCGGCCGTGGAGGTTGCTCAGAGCAGGATTAGGCAAGCCCAGGAAGACCTCGAACTGGAAATAAAGAGCCGTGCTGAGCAGATAAACAGCGCGAGGGCATCTCTGGAAGCGTCCAGGGCTTCGATGAACGAGAGCACGGCCAGGCTGGATATGGCCAAGGCCGAGTATCTCAGGCATAAGGAGCTTTTCGGGCAGGGAGTCATAGCCAAGCAGAAAATGGAACAGATGGACGAAAGCCTTAATGTGGAGAAGGCTCGCCTGGTATCCGCCAGAGAAAAGACGCAGGTTGCCAACGCCAACCTGAAGCTCAATGAAACGCTCCAGGCTATGATAGACGTAAAAAAGGAAGCGGTTAAAACCGCTCGGGGGGAACTGAAACGGGCGCTGGCCAGACTGGATAAAGCAGAAGCGGCGGAGACCTCGGTCAAGCTCAGCAAAGAGAACATCAAAGTTCTCGAATCCAGGGTAGAGCAGAAGAAAGCCGCGCTCCGCGACCTGGAAAAGCTCCTGGGTGATACAGAAATATATGCGCCCATAAAGGGAGTAGTGAGTAAAAAGATAGCGGATGAGGGGGAGAGGATCCAGCCCGGCCAGCCGCTTCTCATCATTAACGACATAGCCGACGTCTGGGTGAGCGCTAACATAGAGGAAACGCACATCCGCAAGGTGAGCCTGGGCCAGAATGTCGATGTGAAAGTGGACGCTTTCCCGGGTAGAATATTCAAAGGGCGAGTAATCAATGTAGGGGCGGCGGCGGCATCGGAGTTCTCGCTCCTCCCAAACGACAACTCCAACAGAAACTTCACCAAGGTAACCCAGAGGATACCGGTAAAAATAGCTGTGGACGACCCTCGGCACGAGCTGAAACCGGGGATGATGGTCATCGTACAGATAAGCGTCAAAGGTTATCAGGGTAACCTCAATTAACCGACTCCTATCAGGGCACGCCGGTTTTCCTTATGCAGGATTCGGTGTGTCCTTTATTTGAGGGCACAGGGCGTTACCGATACAACAAAGCGCCCGGACGGTCTCTTAATCCTCTTTCCATCAGGAAAAGAACGAAACCATTTGTTTTATCGTCGCCAATGCAACCCGATTAAATTGGATGAACAAAAAGCTTACCGATACAATTCTCCCTTAAAAACAGTCCCCCTTCTCCAGGCGACAGCTTTCATACTCTCATTTTTAATCCTCATATCAGCGATCGCCGGATGCGGCTCGGATAAACCGTCTGAGAACAGGCTGGTCATCGCCCTGGAGAGCAGCCCCACCAACCTGGACCCCAGATTGGCCCTGGATGCGGCATCAGTGAGGATCAACCAGCTCATATACGGCAAGTTGGTCCGCTTCGACAGGAAACTCAACATCGTTTCCGACCTGGCAGAGCGCTGGGAAATTCCAGACCCTCTTACTTACGTCTTCCATCTTAAGAAGGGAGTCTATTTTCACGATGGCAGCGAGTTGACATCGGAAGACGTCAAATACACTTTCCAATCCATAATGGACCCGGCGCTGGGTTCCGCCAAGAGGGGAAGTTACTCCGCCCTGGAAAAAATAGATACGCCCGACCCCCGGACCGTAGTATTCAGGCTTAAAAAACCCTATGCTCCCTTCCTGGTCTCCATGATACAGGGGATAGTGCCGGCGCACATCGCCCGCTCGGGCGAAATAGACCTGAGCACCTACCCTGTCGGAAGCGGTCCCTTCCGCTTCCAAAGCTGGCGGCAAGGTGAGAAAATAGAACTCACCGCCAACGAAAACTACTGCTGTGGCAAACCAAAGCTGGACGGAGTGGTTTTTCGAATAATCCCCGATGAGACCATCCGCCTGCTGGAGATGGAAAAGGGGGGAATCCATCTGATTCAGAACGGCCTTTCTCCAGACGTTCTTCCGAGATTAAGAGAAAACGAAAACATCAGGATAGTAACCGGACCGAGCACCAATTACTCCTACCTGGGCTTCAACATGGAGGGCCCCATCACAGGCAACAAGCTCGTACGGCAGGCCATAGCCATCTCCATCAACAGGGAGACCATCATCGACAACTTGCTGAAAGGCGCTGCCATCAAGGCCACGGGACTGCTCCCGCCGGAACACTGGGCTTATGAAGGAAACGTGGATAAATACAGTTACGACCCCGCACACGCCGCTCAACTGCTGGACCAGGCCGGATTGAATGACCCCGATGGAGACGGGCCCAGGCCACGGTTCAAGCTCATATACAAGACCTCACAGAACCAAATACGCCGCCGTATTGCGGAGGTGATTCAGCAAAATCTCAAGGAGATAGGAATTGAACTGAACATACAGTCCTACGAATGGGGTACTTTCTTCTCACATATAAGGAAGGGAAATTTCCAGATGTACTCGCTCACATGGGTTGGTATAACCGACCCTGACATATATTACTATATTTTCCATACTTCAAGTTTCCCCCCCGACGGAGCCAATCGGGGGAAGTACAGCAACTCCGAAGTTGACCATCTACTGGAGAAAGGCCGCACCACGCTCAATTTGGAAGAGAGGAAGGCCATCTACAGCAGAGTGCAGAAGATAATAGCGAGGGATGTCCCTTACGTGAGTCTCTGGCATGAAGTCAATGTTGCGGTCATGCGGAAAGAGGTGAAGGGGTTCCACCTCTACCCGGGAGGAGATTTTACTTCCATAAAAGACGTTTACCTGAACAGGCGATGACAACCACTGCGGCGGGCTCTCCCGCCCCACAATAAAGGGATGTAATGACTATTTTGCATCTTATCAGACACGGCGCCACGGATTGGAACACCGGGGAAGGCCGTTACTGCGGCAGCAGCGACATAAGCGACATCGACATAAACCAACTGGGAATAATGCAGGCGAAGGCCCTCGCGGAGAGACTCAAAGATGAGCTCCTCGAAGCGTTTTACAGCAGCCCCATGAGGAGAACCATGCACACGGCTGAGCTGCTGGCCCGACCCCACGGCCTGAAAGTGAGCGTGATTAACGAACTGAGAGAGAGGAGCTATGGCGCCTGGGAAGGGCTTACCGTGAAAGAGATAAACGAAAAATTTCCAGGGAGCTACCAGAAATATGAGGTGGACCCGGGCTCCTACAGCCCGCCGGATGGGGAGACCGGGTTCGAGGTGGGGGAAAGGGTGGCGCGAGCTCTCGCCTCAATAACAGAGCGGCACAAGGATTGCTCGTTGGCTCTGGTGGCTCACGAGGCCACCATCAGGATACTCTTATGTCGTACGCTGGGGATAAGCGTCTCGGATTACAGGAGGAGGTTGGTCCAATCCAATGCGGGGCTGACCATAGTGGGGTATTGTGAAGGCCAGAGCAAGCTCCTGCTGTACAACGATACCAGCCATCTCGCAGGGCTGAGATAAATAATAATGCTTACCTGAGGCCTTCATCTACCCAGGGCTTTGGCCCCGATGTCCTTCCTGTAATACGCACCCTCCCAGCTTATCTTGCTCACAGCCTGGTACGCCCTCTGGATTGCCGCTTTGACGCTCTCTCCGCAAGCGGTCACCCCCAGCACCCTGCCACCGGCGGTCACGGCCCTGCCCTCCTTTAGTATGGTGCCTGCGTGGAATACCTGTGTATCTTCCACGGCTGCGGCTTCCTCCAGCCCCTCTATGGGCTTGCCCTTCTCGTATGTGCCCGGGTATCCCTCCGAGGCCATGACCACACAGACCGATGCGCCCCGGCTCCATTTCAGCTCCAGGTCTTCCTTCAACTCACCCTCGGCGATGGCCAGCAGCGCCGGCGCCAGGTCGTTCTCCAGAAGCATGAGCAGGGGCTGAGTCTCCGGATCGCCCATCCTGGCGTTGAATTCGAGTACGCAGGGCCTCCCTTCATGTATCATGAGTCCTGCGTAAAGCACCCCCCTGTACGGCTTACCCTCATGGGCCATAGCTTTCACCGCCGGCAGCATGACTTCGTTTACTATCCTCTCTTCCACCTCCGGGCTTACCACCGGGGCCGGGGAGTAGGCGCCCATTCCCCCAGTATTGGGACCCGCATCACCGTCGAAAACGGGCTTATGGTCCTGCGCAGGGGGCATGGGGATCAGCCTTTCACCGTCCGTCAATACCAGGTATGAGGCCTCTTCGCCGACCAACAATTCTTCTATGATGACTCTGTCTCCTGCTCGGCCGAAGGCCTTATCCTCCATTACCAGCCTCACGGCATCAAAGGCTTCCTGCCTGTTGCGGCAAACCATGACGCCCTTCCCCGCCGCAAGTCCGTCCGCCTTAATCACCACGGACGCATCGTGCTTCTCCACGTATTTCAGGGCGGAGTTCACTTCATCAAAGACCTCGAACGAAGCGGTGGGTATATTGTATTTTGCCATGAGTTCCTTGGCGTACACCTTGCTTCCCTCAATCTCCGCGGCCGCCCTGGTGGGGCCGAAGGCCCTGAGGCCCCTTTCGTTGAACAAATCAACTATTCCTGCAACGAGGGGCGCTTCAGGCCCGACCACGGTGAGGTCTATGCTTTCCTTCCGGGCAAAAGAGGCGAGGGACTCCAGGTCTGTGGGCTGCAGGGGAACGTTCTCGGCCAGGGATGCCGTGCCCGCATTGCCAGGTGCGCAGAACAGATGACCGACCATAGGACTTTGAGCGATTTTCCAAGCCAGGGCGTGCTCCCTGCCACCACCTCCTACGATCATGACTTTCATCTCTGTTTTCCCCGATAGTGAGAATTGAGAAAATAGTATTCCATGCCCATTTTAATAGCTCCACCGCAAGCGGGTTTCAAGCCTCGCATCAGGAGCCGTGCGGCAGGATGCCGCCCTTATCAACTATGAGTTTTTAAGTGTTGCCTGATAATATATGGTGTACGTGGGCCCATGTTTTACGACGTTTGTGCATCGCCACATCTCATCGGGTCATCAGCCGTATTTTGAGGATTCTTAAAATGGCGGGGTTCTTTAGGGTTTAAACCAGAATGTTCAAAGATCTCTTTCGGCAACGAAATCGGCAACCGCCATGAGGCCGAGCAGGTAGGGCGAACTGTCATCGAATACTTTGAGCTCTGCCTTGGCCTTTTCGATGTAATCCCTGGCCCTGGATGCCACTTCCCGGAATATGCCTCTGGTCTCCATCAGATTGGTGAGCTCTCCAACATCTTCAGGAGAGACATCTCCCGTTTCAATAAAACATTCTATCCTGCTGCGCAGTTCCGAATCGCTCTCCTCGTACAGGAGAATGAGGGGAAGTGTAACGTTGCCTTCCCGTAAATCGGTGCCGGTGGGTTTGCCCAGTCTCTCTTCGTCTGCTGAATAATCGAGTATGTCATCCACTAACTGAAAGGCCATCCCCACGTTCAGCCCGAAGGAAGCAAGAGCTTCCTCTTCCAGGGGCGTCGCCTGGCCGAGGACCGCGCCCAGACGGCAACAGGTAGAGAGCAATGCAGCGGTCTTGCGGTCGATAATATTAATGTATTCCTTTTCGGTAAGCTTAAGGTTGCAGACGTGGACCTGCTGGAGCACCTCTCCCTCAGCCATCCGCAGGCAGGTCTCCGAAAGAATCCTGAGCATTCTGGGGTCGCCGTCCCGGGCCATAATGTCGAAGGCTTTTGCGAACAGGAAATCTCCGACCAGGACGCACACCTCGTTCCCCCACTTGGAGTTGGCGGAAGGGTTTCCCCTGCGTTTGGGCGATGCATCGATGACGTCGTCGTGAAGGAGCGTAGCAGTATGCAAGAACTCAACCACGCATGATTGCTCTATGTGTTGACTATCATTGTCGTATCCGCAGAGCCGTGAACTCATCAAAACGAGTACAGGCCTTATCCTCTTGCCGCCTCCGAAAAACAGATAGGCGCCTATAACCGGTATAATGTTCACATCCGACTCGAAATGCCCGGTTATCGCTTTCTCGACCCTTTCAAGGTCATCTTTAATCAGCGATATTGTCTCTCGGAAATCCATGGACCGACTCGCTCGAATGGGGCAAATGAAAAATTGCCTGGAAGAGATATTTTTGATATACTTCGCTGCAGAAGATAAAACAAAGCGCAGGCGATGTCAAGCTTTTTTGTCCCTGTGAGCCTGAACCAGCCATTCAGGCGGCTTTTTCGGGTTTATAATAAATTTTGCCTGAGGACCGAGAAAGAAATATATATAAAGACAGGATATCAAAACAAACTGCATTGTTATCTTTCCTGCCGTGGTATTTACCACGAATCCGCATAAACCGAACATGATTGAATGCTAAAAAGAATGAATCTTTGAGATAAGGTGACCAACAAATTTAGCGCCTCACAATAGTTGTGTCTTCAATATAGGAGATAGGGTATGAGTAACTCTACGATAATTCACGTGATCGGCACAGGTACAATCGGCGAGCCGCTGATAGGCCTCCTGACCAACATGAAGGATAAACTGGATATCGACGAGGTTACCTTTCACAAGAGGACCCCCCTCATTTCGGACAGGTCAAAGGTGCATTCTCTGATAAAGAGAGGGGCCAAGTTATGCGTGGACGAAGACAAAGAAAGCGATTTCAGAAAACTGGAAATGAGCCCCACCTATGAGTCCATCGAAGCTCTCGAACGGGCCACCGTGGTTATAGACTGCACGCCGTCCGGGGTCGGAAGGAGCAACAAGAACAAGTTCTACGAAGATTACAAGCACAATACCAAAGGATTCATCGCGCAGGGTAGCGAGTTCGGTTTTGGAAAGATGTATGCGCGGGGCATAAATGATTCGGCCCTCATTCCGGGCGAAGACCAGTTCATCCATGTGGTCAGTTGCAACACACATAACCTCGCGGTGCTCATAAAAAACATCGGTGGGGTGGAAACGGATGTTGACAATTTTATAGAAGGCCGATTCCTTTGCATCAGGCGGGCCAATGATATCAGTCAGGACAGGGACTTCATCCCCTCGCCAACTGTCGGTAAGCACAACGACGAAACCTTCGGAACACACCACGCCAGGGACGCTTACCATCTCTTCAAGACAATGGGGATCGACCTGAACCTGTTCTCATCGGCTGTTAAAGCCAATACGCAGTATATGCACGCTATCTGGTTCGACATCAGAGTGAAGCACCCCATCGACCTGAACAAGGTTATTCAACGGTTGTACGATGACGAGAGGGTAGCCGTGACCGAAAAAACCACCGCCAGCCTCATCTTCTCCTTCGGGAGGGATCACGGTTACTACGGCAGACTACTTAATCAGACGGTGGTATGCCTGCCCACCCTGCACGTTCGCAACAACAACGAAATCGTGGGGTTCTGTTTCACGCCCCAAGACGGCAATAGCCTGTTGAGCAGTGTGGCGGCCGCGGGATGGTTCATAAATCCAGACGATTATAAAGAAAAAATTCAGTGTTTGAAAGAATACTTCTTCGATGAAATATAAGCGATGTGGCGTTTGGGCAGGGGGCGACCATTAATTTAAGCCCCGGGCCGAACAAGAGCATTAAAAAGGGACGGCGTTAAGCCGTCCCTTAATATTCCACCCTCCCGGAACACCCATCCCGCAACTCCTTAATAATAAGGAACTCCTTTCGAGTAACAGGCCGGGTTCTTATGCTATCATTATCGATAGTCGGCCGATAATCATTTAGGATCAAGAGAGCTGAGGAGGAAAGATGATTCACATAATAACTTACTACGACATTATCCCGGGGAAAGAAAAGGAGTACGAAGACTTCGTCAAGAACGTCGCCGCCGGCGTTATGAAAAAACTTCCGCCGGGAGTTCAACTGGAGGGGGTCTGGAACCCCATTAACAATAATAACCGTATATATTCCTTGATGAGCATCTTTCGACTGGCCACCCTCGATGAACTTCTGGAAAACGAAGATTGGAAGAACATGATTAAAATACGCGACTCCCTGGTCACAAATATAGCCATAGAATATTTAGTGCCCACCGGACGCAGAGAAAAATACGGCTATTAATACGCGAGGATATTTCTAATTAGACCGGTTCAAACGGTTCTAATGCCCGAAAAATCTTGACAGTATCGGAACCGATAGTATAGATTTATAC
>CAYVLI010000088.1:1780-8632 GCA_964452105.1 uncultured Nitrospinota bacterium | reverse complement strand
TGCCCACCCTCTTCCTCGAGAGCGACATGATAGACACCCGCGACTTCTCCCGCGCACACACCGAGCAGAAGATCGACGAGTTCATGAGCATGGTTGACGAGTATATCGGCACGGGTGGAAAATGAGCTGGAGAGCCACAAAAACAGCAAAAACGATGCGGTTTGTAGGGGCGCTGCTTGCAGCGCCCGCTCAGGTAGGCCCGAAACACGTAGGGGCGCTGCTTGCCGCGCCCAATTGTAGTGGGATAATGCAATAAAGCCCAACGCCCGGAAACATGAATTAGCAGAAATACTGGATTCCCGCTTTCGCGGGAATGACAAACCGTAGTGGCGGGTTTGTAACCCGCCCTGCTGGGCCGTCCCCATCTGTGGGAGGACACCCGTCAGGGCTTCGATGGCAACGGAGTTTTACATCACGAGAAATTCCTTATAAGGGAGATAAATCATGACCGATACCGGCAAACCCGCCGTGACCTCCGCCTCCAAGGCAACCGAAATCGCCAGGAAGGCCAACGACTGGACCAAGATGATGTATCGGAAAGCCGAGGAGCTCAGAAAAGGGGGGCAGCCCGTGGCCTGGTGCATGTGGGGCGCACAGCAGGAGATAATCGAAGCCTTCGATATCTACTCTGTCTTCACCGAAAACTACGCAGCAGTGGCCGCCGCCAAACAGCAGGCGGACGCCCTCCTGGAGGCCGCCGAGTCGGAAGGTTTCTCGAACCTTATCTGCAGCTACGTGCGCCTGGGCATCGGATACTCGCGCCTGTTCAAGGAGCAGGGAAATCAGGCCCCCAGAGAAGCGCCCCGCGGCGGCATGGCCAGGCCCTCCATGCTGCTGGCGAGCAGCCTGGCTTGCGATCCCCGCTACAAGTGGTACCAGGCGCTGGCCCGCTATCAGGACACACCCTACTACTTCTACGACGTCGTGAAACCCCCCATCGACCAGGACAGGGACGACCCGCAGGTGCGCGAGCACTACATCAGCTACACCGTCTCACAACTCAAGGACTTCGCCGCCTTCTGCTCCAAGCACACCGGTAAAAAGCTCGATGAAGCCTACCTCTGGGAAAAAATAAGAACGGGCGAGGAAGTGCATCGCCTCTGGTGGGAATGCCACGAGCTGCGCAAAGCCGTCCCATGCCCCATGCCCTCGAGCGACATGATGAGCTGCATAGTCCCGGGATTCTTCTATTCCTGCCGGAAGGAATCACAAGAATTCTACCAGGAGATGAAGGACGAGCTGACCCAGCGCATCGAGCAGGGTCTCGGAACCATCGAAGACGAAAAACACCGCCTCTGCTGGGGCGGCGGCCTGCCCCCCTGGCACACACTGGGGATGTTCTCCTACTTCGAGGAGAAAGGCGGCGTCTTCGTATGCGAGATAGCCTACTATCCCTTCCAGCCCTACGACGTAGAGGTCAAGACCAACGACCCCATCGAGTATATAGCCAGGCGAGACTACGAGCGCGAGGCCGTCCGCTGGCGCAAGGCCCGCGAGAGCGGCTGCATGGACCCCTACGTGCAGGTCCTGCTCGACTTCATCAACGACTACAACTGCGTGGGCATGGTCATGCACGGCAGCAAATCCTGCCGTGCCTCCACCATCGGCCAGATTTACAACAAGAATCTAATCCACGAGTTCGTGAAAGTACCCACCCTCTTTCTGGAGAGCGACATGGTGGACTCCCGCGACTTCTCCCGCGCCCACACCGAGCAAAAGATAGACGAGTTCATGACCATGGTCGAACAGTACCAATCCGGCGATAAATGAACACGACCACGGGTCATCACCTTCAGACAGAGCGGGTAGGGGCGCTGCTTGCCCCGCCCGCTCAGGGCTTGTAGGGCGGGCTCCACACCCGACGGCGGAGCATCGATATAGTATCCCCAGGCGTGTTTCGGTTTATTCAAGCCTAAAATAGCGCATCCTTTCTGGATACAAATGAAATCGGAGCACAACAACAGACCTTGGATTTGCCCCCCCAAACGCTCAACTTTTTTAAGCTGTAACCCATTGTGTAAATTGATAAATCCCGCCTTAACCTTGGATTTCTGCATCTATTATATAGGAGGGTATTTATCAAGCCCGAGGTGTGACCACATGACAGGTGCATATGCCAGGACGCCCCATTCGTAACTCAGGATGGGTATGGGCGACCGGCCGGTCGCCCATACATCTTTGGGCTCGGCAGGCAGCGCCCCTGCCTGCAAAGATCAGGCAGGAAAAAGAATTACGCCACAAACAAGGCATCCGCTATCCAGGAACGAGGTGGCTTAAGCAACGGGGGTGGGTATGAGCAACCCATAGTATCATTTATAATACATATTATTTGTCGTGCTGCCAGGTCTCCGAACCTGGCAGGTTCAAGCGCTGTCGGGTGCGGAGACCCGACAGCACAATGAATACATATTGTATTCAATATTATACGGGTCTATCATTCAAGTATCTCATGAATAACATCAGAGCCGATGGGGAGCCAGGCTACTTCCCGGACACAGCAGCTTATGCCGGGGTCTATCTTGCAGAGAAGCGGCTCCATCAGCAGGTTCATCGTTAGGTTAGTGTAATTATCATACAGGAGTTACTCCAATTTTTGGTCTGCCGTTGAAGTTTCTGGTTCAGGGTCAATGGGTTATGGAGTCAGGCAAGTGGAATAGCGGTTTCTGGTTAAGAAATGGAGAAACTTTAAGTGAGTAGATTCTACTGATACCTGCCCATTCATGGGCAGGAGCTTCATGTACCCGCTTCCAGCGGGACGAACCCCCGGATTCATCCGGGGGATTCTTTTTTGGGGTAACTCCTGAATTATCATATTGTTGTCTGTAGCGCTCTACTATGCTAAAATGCACCCAAACATACCGATACTCTAACGATAGTTATTAACCGGATTCCTGAACGAGGATATGACATGGCCCAGGATAAGATAAAAGTGCTTCTCGCGAAGCTGGCCATCGACGGACACGACAGGGGAATAAAAGTCATCAGCAGATGGTTGCGCGACGCCGGTATGGAAGTCATCTACCTCGGAAACTTCCAGACCGCTGATAAAGTCCTGCAGGCCGCCATTCAGGAAGACGTAGAAGTCATAGGGCTGAGCTTCCTCGGAGGCCAGCACCTCGTCCACATGAAAAAGTTCATGGATAAGATTAAGGAAAGAAACCTCAACGATATACTTATAGTGGTGGGCGGAACCATACCCAAACAAGACATTCCGCAACTGAAAAAACTGGGCGTTGCAAAGGTCTTCGTCACCGGCTCTTCAATGGATTCCATAATATCTTTCATCAGGGACAACGTGAAAAAGGTCCACACCTGAAATAACCCGTGCTTCTCTCCTCTTCAATCCAAGCATAAGGTTCATAACAGATATGGCTGAAATACTTCTCGTTGATGCACTCGGTACAGCCGAAAAAGCCGCCAGAGAAGCAGGACGGATACTCATGGATAAGTTTCAGAAAAACCTGAAAATCGAGTTTAAAGGCGACATCAACCCGGTAACCGATGCGGATTATCTCTCTCAGGAAAAAATAATATCGGTAATAAAATCGCAATACCCGCACCACGGGATCATCGCAGAGGAAGGAGACAACCATAAAAAGGGGGTGGAAGAATATCGCTGGATAATAGACCCGCTGGACGGCACCGTCAATTACTCCCACTCCTACCCCTTTTTTTGCGTCTCCATCGCCATGCAGAAAGGCGGCGAGGTGGCGGCGGGCGCAGTTTACAATCCCGTTCTGGACGAGATGTTTACCGCCATTAAGGGCGGCGGCGCTCACCTGAACGGCAAGCCCATCAGGGTATCCGGCTGCAGGGATATAAACCGCGGTCTCCTCTGCACAGGCTTCCCCTATGATATCAAAGAGAGCCCCGATAATAACCTCGTCCACTTCTCCAACTTCATCATGGCGGCGCAGGCCGTCCGCAGGGACGGCACGGCCGCGCTGGACCTCTGCTGCGTGGCCGCGGGCCGGTTCGACGGCTTCTGGGAGCTTAAGCTTTACCCCTGGGACGTGGCCGCGGGCGGACTCATAATAAAAGAGGCGGGAGGAGAGGTAACCGACTTCTCCGGCAGCGAGTTCGACCCCTTTGCAAGTAACATCGTTGCCAGCAACGGCCTCATCCACGAGAATATGCTCGCCATCATCGAGAAAGCCCAACGCTATACCAGATGACACATTAACTCTAATCCGGTTCAGTACGGGATAACAGAAACATATCCATAGAAGGGTACGAACAGATGGCAAGGAAAAAGAAATTCGATTACATATATCAGTTCAAGATACAGCTTAAGTATACCAAACC
Source organism: uncultured Nitrospinota bacterium (assembly GCA_964452105.1). Taxonomy (GTDB): domain Bacteria; phylum JAUXIQ01; class JAUXIQ01; order JAUXIQ01; family JAUXIQ01; genus CAYVLI01. Next base: position 4,327 of record CAYVLI010000088.1, on the reverse strand, counting down.
TCCCATCTGGAGGCGCATTCAGGTGCCGGAAACTTATACTTTTTGGGATTTGCATGTAGCCATTCAAGATTCCATGGGCTGGCTGGACTACCACCTGCATGAATTCATGCTGGGCGTTCCTTCAGGCGGGGAAAAAGCTACAATAGGGATTCCTAATGAAGAATTTGATTATAAGGAAATACTTGCCGACTGGGAGCAGAAAATAGCCGAATGGTTCACCGTTGAAAACAACTCTGCAGACTACATATACGATTTCGGCGACGGCTGGGAGCACAAAATCGAATTAGAAAAAGTGCTTCCCCGCGATAAAAATATAAAATACCCCGTTTGTACCGGTGGAAAACGCGCCTGCCCTCCGGAAGATTGCGGTAGTATTCCGGGATATGAAGCGATATGTAGAGGCGAGCATGAATTTCAGGTGGAATATAAAGACTATGATCCTCAGTATTTTAACGCCGAAGAGGTCGTTTTCGACGACCCCGACCAGCGCTTAAAACAATCTTTCGAGTAAAGGATAATTTTCATATAACAAAGCAAAGATGTGCGTGTAATACTTTTTCTGGCTGAAAATCACCCTTTTGTACCTTGATATAGGAGCGCGGCGCGCCCATACCAAACCAGAAGAGTAGGAGGGTGTCTGAGGAAACACTTTTTCAAAAGGGTTTCCTCATTAAAGCGAGAAACTGATGGCGAATCCAGAATTATAGTTGCATCATCATTGACGCCCATCACGGTAAAGACACATACCGCTCAGCTCGCAGGAGAGGCAGAGGGTCGGGTCGAATTTGCAGGTGCACAGGTCGAGTATCCCCAGGCGGCAGAGGGCGAAATCGTATTTTATGGGGTCCTCGGGATCAAGCTCACGAAGGCTCCTGGTTACCTCGATGGCCATACGCCAGCCTGCGGTCTTGAAACAGGTTAATCCCAGGTAGCGCGATATCCTGGCCAGGTGTGTATCCAGGGGGATGACCAGTTTCGAGGGCGGGATGTCCTTCCAGATTCCGAAATCGACCCCGTCGTCCCTCCTGATCATCCACCTCAGGTACAGGTTCAGGCGTTTGCAGGCGCTGCCCCGGCCGGGCGTGGGAAGCAGGAACCTGACGCCAGCATCGTCGGGCAGTCGGCCTTTCTTGTAGAAAGGGGAGCAGTCCAGCGAAAAGAAGCCTTCGACGAAGCGCTCCTCGGCAGGCCCCAGGTCGTCTTCATTCTCCCTGTAGCCGAGCCTGAAGAACTCGCCCAGGGAGCCATATCCATGCAGCACCTGCTGGGCGAAGTGGAGGAGACAGGCGATGTCTCGCCCCGTATTGAAGCGGTGTTTGAAACCGGCAAGGGCCTTCGAAAGCTCAGCGGGCATTACATTACGTACTGTACGGGCGGGGTTCTTACCCAGGACTTCGAGTACCTTCCGGACGCTGGCTTGAATCTGCTTGACGTTCCCGTAGGCCAGGCAGGAGGCTATCAGCCCCACCACCTCGCGGTCTTGCGGTGCGTCGTATTCATGAACCAGTGCGATGGGATCGGTATGAATATATTCTCCGCGGTAGCGAAGGTAAAGAGCCTCCAGCCTCTCCTTGAGCAGTTTCCTTCGTTTCGTCCCCAGCGAAACAAGCGGCGAATCTTCCTTTCTCATCGTCAAAAGCGTTTCCTGCTATCCAGCAATATGGTGACCGGACCCTCGTTCACCAGGCTCACTTCCATCATCGCCTGGAACTCCCCCGTGGCCACCTCCACCCCTTCGGCCCTCACAAGCTCAACGAAATCTTCGTACAGCTTCACCGCCTGTTCCGGCTCCGCGGCATCGACGAAAGAAGGCCGTCTCCCCTTGCGGCAATCGGCCAGAAGGGTGAACTGGGAGACAACCAGCATGGCGCCGCCGATATCCCTCAGGGAAAGGTTCATCTTGCCCTGATCATCCTCGAATATCCTCAACCGGATGGTCTTGGAGACCATGTATTCGGCGTCTTCTACGGTGTCCCCCTTCTCAACTCCCAGCAGCACCGCCAGGCCCTTCCCGATGGCGCCTTTAGCCCTTCCATCTACCTTTACATCCGCACACCCGACTCTCTGTATTACCGCCCTCATGGTCCAACCATCGAGAGAGACCCTCTTTTAACGTAAACTGGATTTATCACCACTACCCTTTCCTTCAGGCTCTCCTTCCAGCGCTTCAGTTGACCGAGTTCCGCTTTTCGCCCCTGAGGTAGGCTTTTAAATTATCTATGGCTATGTTGAGCTGGTTGGAGCCGGCCTCGTAGGTGTTGAAGCCTATATGTGGAGTTATCACAACGTTATTCAGGTGCAGCAAGGGATGATCAACTGGCACCGGCTCCTCTTCGAACACGTCCACCGCTGCGCCCCCTATTCTACCCTCCTGCAGCAGCTCTATAAGTGCACCGTTGTCCACCAGCGCAGCCCGGGAGGTGTTGATGAAAAGAGCCCTTTCCTTCATGCTGCAAAGCAGTTCCCGATCTATTATCCCTTCCGTCTCATGGGTGTGCGCCAGGTGCAGGGAGACCACATCCGCATTTCGGAACAGTTCCTTAAGCT
>CAYVLI010000088.1:0-1680 GCA_964452105.1 uncultured Nitrospinota bacterium | reverse complement strand
GTGTGCGCCAGGTGCAGGGAGACCACATCCGCATTTCGGAACAGTTCCTTAAGCTCCACCGGTTCCAGGCCGTAGCTCTCCCCCCGCCGGTCCGGCGTGCGCGTCCAACCGATGATGCTCATCCCTATGCCGCAGGCCAGCCGGGCCACCTCCAGCCCGATAGGGCCAAGCCCCACGATGCCCATCGTCTTCCCCTTTAGCTCCATACCCTTGAAGCTGACAGGATCCCAACGCCCCTCCCGCGTACTGTTGTAAGAGCGCAGCATGTTGCGGGCCAGCGCAAGGAGCAGGGCCAGGGTGTGCTCGGCCACGGAGGTGGAACCGTAGTCCGGAGTATAGTTGACTGATATACCCCTCTTCGTTGCATCATCGACGTCTATGTAGTCCTTGTACCCGATGCCCAGGAAGCAGATGACTTTCAACCGATTGCAACCGGCCAGGACATCCGCCGTGAGCCTCGAATAGTCCAGAACTATCACATCCGCATCGGCCACCCTCTCCATGAGCACAGATTTCTCTGTGGGCAGATTGTCATATACCACCACTTCTCCCAGTTCCCTGAGAGGGTTCAGGTCGGCGTCGCAGTTGATGCAGGCCGCCCCGTCCGGAAAGACTATTTTCATGACCGAAACTCCTGAAGGCCCAAAGCTTACAATTTTATGATTTCGCCTTTAATCACATCCGAAACTGCCAGGATGCCCACCGATTTGTACGGCGCATGGAAGCTGTCCGTGGGACTTCCCGGGTTAAAGAAAAGGACGCCCTCGATCTCCCCGTTGAAGGGTTCATGGGTATGGCCGTAGATGATTACGTCCACATCCTGAAAGCTTCCCTTTATCCTCTGCCGAATCCCCTTGGGTGCGCCCCAGCCGTGTATCAGACCTATCCTCTTCCCCTCGAGTGCCAGCACTCTTTTTTCGGGAAGCGAGGGCAATCTTCCCCTGTCCATGTTCCCCTGTACGGCCTCCACCGGAGCGAATCTCTTCAGTTCGTCCAGGACAGACTGTGATGTTATGTCTCCCGCATGTGCAATCATATCCACGTCGGCGAAAGCATCGCTCAGGCTTTTTATGAGCTCCTCCAGAGTATTCGGGCCTTTCCCCATGAGGCTCCGCCATCCTCCGGACTTTTTTGAATCCACCAGATGCGTATCGGATATAACGCCTATCCTCAAAGCCTTGTCCATCTACCCGCAGAAACCCCTATTCCCTGATATTTACACGCAGAGGCTCATATCAATACGCCCCCGCCGGCATTCTCGTTACAACTGGATTCCCGCTTTCGCGGGAATGGCAATTGTAATCCGTAAGGTGCGCTGTGCCCACCATACAGCTACAGTGCTGTCGGGTCTCCGTACCCGACAACAAAGGGATTCGAAAGACAATTGCTACCACCCGTAAAATCACAAAAGATGGCGCCACTATAAAACAATGCATCATGTTTCCCGGTTTTTTATCGCCGCCCGCACTCGCTCTGAGGTCAGCGGCAACTCCGTGATGTTCACTCCCAATGCGTTGCTCACCGCATTAGCTATGGCTGCCGCAGTGGGGACGTGCGGCGGCTCGCCCACCCCCTTAAGCCCGTAGGGACCGAGGCCGGTGGGGTTCTCGACTATTACAGGCTCTATCTCCGGGACATCCATGGCGGTGGGCATCTTGTAATCCATGAAGTTCGGGTTCA
>CAYVLI010000087.1:5045-8729 GCA_964452105.1 uncultured Nitrospinota bacterium | reverse complement strand
TGGACACGCTTCATCAACGCATAGTCGAAAACGGCCTGTCGGAAAAAGATTTCGGTTGGTATCTCGACCTCAGGAGGTACGGGTCCGTCCCCCACGCCGGGTACGGCCTGGGGATAGAGCGTACAGTGGCCTGGATTTGCGGAATAGCGCATGTGCGCGAGGCCATCCCGTTCCCCAGGATGCTTTACAGGCTCTATCCCTGAACATACATTATGAAAAATGCCCGATTCGTTGTACATATTAATATGACTGAACGCGTCTTAGTTCTCGTGCCGTAAATATTTGCTGTGCAACCTCATGGAGGAGGAATGCAAATGCCCGTAAGAGTCGGAATAAACGGATTCGGCCGAATAGGCAGGCTCATGCTGAGGGCCAGCCTGGATAACCCTGATATACAAATAATGGCTATTAATGACCTTGCGGACTCTGAAACCCTGGCTTACCTCTTTCATTACGACTCCACACACGGAAGGTATGATGCTCCAGTGCAATCTTTTCAGGACAGCATCATCATAAATAACTGGCGGATACCCATCTTCGGCTTCAAGGACCCTGCGGAGATAAAATGGTCCGACCATGGCGTGGACGTAGTTATAGAAGCCACAGGCGCTTTCCGCTCGCGCGAAAAAGCCTCCAGGCACCTGGACGGCAGCGCCAAGAAGGTCATTATAAGCGCTCCCTCGGACGATGCAGACGCCACCTTCGTTTACGGCGTCAACGAGGAGACCTATAACCCCAAGAAGCACCATGTAGTTTCCAACGCTTCCTGCACCACCAACGCCCTGGCGCCGGTGGCGAAAGTGCTCAACGAAAAGTTCGGCATAGTCAAAGGATTCATGACCACCGCCCACGGCTACACCACCAGCCAGGCTCTCCTGGATACCCCCTCCCGCAAGAAGCGCAGGAGCAGGGCCGCCGCTCTCAACATAGTGCCCACCACCACGGGCGCCGCAGTGGCCGTGGGGAGGGTGCTCCCCGAGTTGAGCGGCAAGCTGGACGGTATGGCGCTCAGGACGCCCAATCCTGACGGTTCAATCCTGGATCTTACCGCCGTCCTGAAAAAGTCGGTTACCGCGGATGCTGTGAATGCCGCTTTCGATGAAGCCGCGGAAAACAAGCTGAAGGGAATCCTCAGAGTCTCCCGCGAGAACCTTGTTTCTACGGACATCCTCCGGGATCCTCATTCTTCCACCGTGGACGCAGAGCTGACCATGGCCATGGGAGAACTGGTCAAGGTAATGGCCTGGTACGATAACGAGTGGGGCTACGCCAACAGGCTCATTGATATCGCAATATACATAGGACGACGGTCCGAAATGTCCTGAAACTAAACCTTGACTGATTCTGAGACAAGTTGATACCATTGCCGACGTTTTAAATCACTACGGATGGTAATCAATATTCTCTTTTATAGATAAGGGATTATCTTGAAACGGCTGAATCCACCAGCACCGGAGGGGAGACGAGATGGAGCATAAGGCGATAGAGAAACCTTCTATTGAGGAGTTACCTTTCCAGCCGAACCTCACCGACTATGAGGGAGTCTGTGAAAACTTCAGCTGGAAGGATATGGAAAAAGAGCTCGATTGGCTGGACGGCTCATTGAACGCAGCCTATGAGTGCATAGACCGTCACGTCAAGACCCGGCGCAGGGACAAAGTGGCCCTGTACTGGGAAGGTAAAGACGGAACGACCGAGAAGTACACCTTCGCGGAGCTCAAGGAACAGACCGACCGCTTCGCTAACGTGCTGAAGAGCCTGGGAGTGCAGAAAGGGGACAGGGTGTTCATATTCCTGGAGCGCGTACCCGAAATCTTTATATCCCTTTTCGGCGCCCTCAAGCTGGGAGCTGTGGTCGGCCCCCTCTTCTCGGCCTTCGGCCCGGAAGCCATTAAGGACCGCATGCTGGACAGCGGAGCCAGGGTGCTGGTAGCAGGCCTGGAGATGATTGACAGGATACACGCCATAAGAGGCGACCTCCCTGTGCTGGAGAAGATAATAGTCGTGGACAAGCGGGGCCGAGGGGGCGAATTGAAGGAAGACGAGCTCCGATACGAGGAGGCAATGGCTGAAGCCGATTCGGATTTCGAGATAGAGAAAACCTCCCCCGAAGATTTCTCCATCATGCACTACACTTCCGGCACTACGGGAAAACCCAAGGGCGCGGCCCACGTACACTACTCCCTGATAAGTCAGTATGCGACCGCTAAATATATACTCGATCTCACGGATACGGACATATACTGGTGCACTGCGGACCCGGGATGGGTCACAGGGACGTCATACGGTATGCTGGGTCCATGGTCCAACGGCGCCACGCTGGTGTTCTACGAAGGCGGCTTCAGCGCAGATACATGGTACAACATAATCCAGAAGTATAAGGTTACCGTCTGGTACACCGCGCCCACCGCCATAAGGATGCTCATGAAGGCGGGCTCGGAAATAACCGGGAAATACGACCTGAGCAGCCTGCGGTATATGTGCAGCGTGGGTGAACCCCTCAACCCCGAAGCCATCGTCTGGGGCGAGGAGGCGTTCGGCCTGGCCTTCCACGATAACTGGTGGCAGACGGAAACAGGCTGCATCCTCATCGCAAACTACCCCGTGATGGACATAAGGCTTGGTTCTATGGGCAAGCCCTTCCCCGGAATAGAGGCCGCCATCCTGGATGAAGAGTTCGAGCCTTTGCCTGCGGGCCAGGAAGGGCATCTGGCCATCAAACCCGGCTGGCCCGCCATGTTCCGCACCTACTGGAACAACAAGGAGCTTTACGACTCCCGCTTTAAAAAAGGATGGTATATAACCGGAGACAGGGCCTACATGGATGAGGACGGCTACTTCTGGTTCGTGGGCCGCGCAGACGACGTTATCAACACCGCCGGGCACTTGGTAGGCCCCTTCGAGGTCGAGAGCGCCCTGGTGGAGCACGAAGCAGTGGCCGAAGCTGCGGTAATAGGCAAACCGGACCCGGAACGGTATGAAATAGTAAAAGCGTTCGTCTCCCTCAAGAACGGTTACGACCCCTCTGATGAATTGAAAGACGACATAATAAAGTTCGTGCGCAACAGACTGGCCGCTCATGCTTATCCCAGGGAATTGGACTTCTATCCTTCACTGCCCAAAACCAGAAGCGGAAAGATAATGAGGCGGCTTCTCAAGGCTCGTGAGCTGGGCCTCCCCGAAGGCGACACCTCCACCCTTGAAGACGACTGAAAGTCCGGGGAAACCTGTTTGCACAAAGGGTTCCCCGTGATTTCCCATGAAGCTTTCATTCAATTTCTAACAGGCTACTTACCCTATATCCTTCATACAGAGTATTTTTTGTTTATCAGCCTCCCCCAATTGAGATATTTTTACTACCACGGTAACGATAATTTGTTGATGACATGGGAGAGATTCTCATGCTGCGGATAGACAACGTGGTTAAAAGCTTCGGGGGCATTAGAGCCGTGGACGGCTGTTCCTTAACCGTAGAGGAGGGGAGCATCACCGGCCTCATAGGCCCCAACGGCGCCGGGAAAACCACACTTTTCAACATCGTCACCGGTTTTCACCGGCCGGATGCGGGCCATATCTATTTTCAGGAGAGACGCATAGACGGTCTCATGCCTCACGAAATCTCCAGATTGGCCCTGTGCAGGACATTTCAGATAGTTCGCGAACTGAAAGAGATGACCGTGCTGG
>CAYVLI010000087.1:3753-4945 GCA_964452105.1 uncultured Nitrospinota bacterium | reverse complement strand
GCCCTGTGCAGGACATTTCAGATAGTTCGCGAACTGAAAGAGATGACCGTGCTGGAGAACCTCATGCTGGTCCCGCGGAACCAGCGAGGGGAGAATATATGGCGCTCGTGGCTCAACCCCGTTGCGGTGAGAAAACAGGAGGCGGAGATCGAGCGAAAGGCTCTAAAAGAGCTCGACTTCGTCGAGTTGCATTCTCTCCGCCATGAATACGCCGGGAATCTGTCCGTGGGCCAGAAAAAGCTGCTGGAGCTGGCCAGAACGCTCATGGCGGAGCCGCGGATGATCCTTCTGGATGAGCCGGGAGCAGGGGTCAACCCCACTCTGATGAACAAACTCGTCCAAAAGATAGAAGCCCTTCGCTCCGAAGGCAAGACCTTTCTCCTGATAGAGCATGATATGGACCTGGTAACTCAACTCTGCGATCCCGTGGTGGTCATGGACAGAGGGCGAAAACTCGCTCAGGGGACCCCTGAGGAGATAAAAAGCGACCCCCGGGTGCTGGAAGCATACCTGGGAGGCCGGGTTTGAGCGTACTCGAGACTAATCTCATAAGGTCCGGATACGGCCAGGTGGAGATACTGCACGGCGTTTCCATCCGACTGGAGCAGGGCGAGGTGGTCTCCCTGCTCGGTCCCAATGGCGCAGGCAAATCCACTCTTATCAAAACCATCTTCGGGCTGCTCAAACCCACATCCGGAACGGTCTATTTGAAGGGAATCAACATCACGGGCATGCGCCCGGACAAAATCGTACGCCTGGGAATGTGTTACGTACCACAGTCCGATAACATTTTCCCATCCCTCACCGTCCTGGAGAACCTGGAAATGGGCGCTTACGTTCGTTCCGACGATTATTCGACCACTCTCGAGGAGGTGTACCGCATGCTCCCTGTGCTGGCGGAGAAGCGGAAACATAAAGCTCGCACCCTCAGCGGAGGCCAGCGCCAGATGGTTGCCATGGGCCGCGCCCTGATGCTCGATCCGCAGGTGTTGTTGCTGGATGAACCCACGGCAGGCCTTTCCCCCATGGTTGCTGACGAGATATTCGATAGAATAATCAGAATAAAGGAGGCGGGCGTGGCGGTTCTCATCGTCGAGCAGAACGTGAAGGGGTCTCTGAAAGTTTCAGACCGCGGATATATCCTGAGCATGGGCGATACGAAGTATGAGGATTCGGCCGAAAAAATTCTCTC